>NZ_JADEXU010000326.1 GCF_015206895.1 Nostoc sp. LEGE 12450
TGCCAGAATACTTGGTCACATTCATCAATAATAATCACATCATTTGACCAGTCATTAGGATTGAATCGCGCCTGACTTTCTTGATGCAGCGAATCAACACACACCCCATATCCCAACAAAGTGCCTGTTTCATTCGTGCGGACTTCGGTAACATAGTTAACACCGAAGCGATTGCACAATGCCTCACCCAGTTGAATACGGTGGGTGATAATTAATACTCGTCTCTCTTGGTCGTGTGCTTTCGCCACCTCAGTTGCTAGCCATTCGGTTTTGCCAGTACCTTTGGGAGCCTTGAGGATAATCAGCTTTTCACCTTCGGGGACGAGAAGCTGTCCGAGGAATCTTTGGTTGAGTGCGATCGCTGGCGGGTAAGTCAGCAGAGTGAACAGCTTAATCTCCCATAACTCCAGTGCAACGGCAGTGTTGTAGAGTGCATCAAATGCCGGTTGACCTTTGGCGACGATAAAATCATCAACCCCTTTCTCTGCACCTAACGGTAAATCAATCACTCGCAGCGAACAACCCTCATTTACTAGCAGCCGTCCCATACGACTGATAGCGGTTCTGACACGCTGGACAGTTTCAGGCTTATTATCTTGGTCAAAGCAGATGTTAACCTGTCTCCCCTGTGTTGTGAAATGCTTCAAGTCTGGGATGAGGTATGGTTTGCCATTAGCTGTACCGTACTCATCATGGGGTGTGCGGTATCCAGCGTTAACACCGGGGATTGCGATCGCTGCATAGCCAGCAGTTAGTAACGCTCCCGCTTTTTTGACACCTTCTACAATTGTGACTGGTACGTTATGCCTCCAAACCCAGTGCCAGAAACCGCCGGGATGCTGTAAGTCTTCTTCTGTGATGGGGATGCCGCTACGGTTAGAGACTTTCACCCAAATGCGATTCGGGACTACGAGGAAGAAAGCGCGTGTCTCTTCTCTGAATGGATGCTCATATTTGATGAACTTGTGGATCTTCTGGCGGTCGCGTCGGGGGTGGTCGGGTTTGAAACAGCCCCACATCATTAGCGCGTAGTTGTTGAGGGGGTCAACGCCATTGCACCACCAGCCGCCGAGTTCAATGTGCTGGTACTTCTTTAAATCGCGATCGCGCAGTCGTCCATCATTGCGGCGGGAGATTTTGGGACTGTAGAGCAAGTATTCGTAAGGTGTTGTGGCGTGGAGCGAACGTACATTCAGGGCAATGATTTCTTCGTCAACGCCACTATTTAACCATTCTTGTAAGTGTAGAGCTTGAGAATCAGATTCGATTATACGCATATTTCCTCCAGTATTTTGAAGCAATGCAAAGCTTGGGGTATTGAGTCATACCGCCTTTTAGGTGAGTTACGTAAACACGAGTTAAAGAAGCGTGGTTTTTAGTTCAGCAATCAACAGGACTTGTATTGGTAGTTGTTTTTTTCGTCCTATTGACTGCTTTTTAACCGGATTAAGTAGTACACATGAACTAAGAAACTGTCATTTTACATGATCACTGGCCTTGTCAGAATCATCTCCCACCTCCGGTATGTGGTCGGAAGGTCAGATTGATACGGGTGCTAACTACTTTGTTGGTTTTGGGGACTTGATGCAGATGTGTAGACTGACAGCCTGGGTGCATCACGAGTAAACTGCCGTGTTCCAGCCAGAAGTCTGTTGGTTTGCCATTTCTCGGTTTGATTTGGAATTTGCGACATGACCCCAAGCTTACCGATGCGATCGCAGGGTTAAATCCCATCGATGCTTCATTGTCGGAATGCCACCCGATAGAATCAGTCCCCGTGCGGTATTGATTGCCGATGACAATGCGGAACTTGTAACCAGTAAGTGCAGTGATGCGATCGCGCAAGCTAGACAGAGCTTCTGTCCACCATAGTGGTTTCAAAAATACGCTATTCGAGTAAAGGTAATCACATCCGGCATCACCGTAAATACATTCAAGGCGAGGGACAGGCATTGTTTTACCCGCGATCCTGATTTGATTCTGCTGCCACTCCAGTTTCAAGCAATGTTGGTAGAGTTCGTTTGCAAGTTCCTGAGTTAAGAAATCAGGATAGTAAGTGACTGGAAGAACAGGAATTGATTCAGTGAATAAATTTAGTTGTTGCATGGTACTTTTCTCCAATTAAAGAAAGTATTCTGAAAACAATTGCTGTTAGTTTTGGTTGATGGAGAAGACTTCATTTTTCTTGAGAGACTTGCTCCCAATACGCAATAACAAAATCATGGGCTTGCTGTAATACTTGAGGGAGTAAAAATAAAGGGACTTCCCAAGCTGCAATAACGCTACCAGCAAAACATTCTGCAAGCTCAATCCGAATAAACTCTGGTAAATTACTCTCTAAAAACTTGAGTGAATGATCTTCGTTATCTGGTAGTTGAACAAAAAAATAATCGTCGTGCATAATATCAGCAACTAGACCGTATTTTTCTGCCAAGGTTTTTCGTAGAGTGTTCATAATTGTTGTTGAGTCAGGTAGGGAATTATTGAGAGATGACTTTTACTATTTCTGGCAACCACCGCAGTTGAAAAACAGTTTGGTTTGAGCCTTTGGCAATTGCTGCTACCATCCGCCCCCATTGCTTACCTGATTCAGTAGGACGATAGGGAATTTTCTTATCATCAGTTCTGTATTGCAGTCCCGAATTTAGTAAGCAGTGGTTAACAGCCCGTGCAGATATTCCCACTACCTCACCGATTTGTGTTGGGTTTAGAAATGCGTCCTCTGCAACATTGGTTTGAGCGATCGCAGTTTTTAATTCATCTGCTGCTGGCTTAAGTGCGGGGTTGACAATTGTTGCAGCATTGACTGCTAACTGCGCGGTGAGAGATTTTTCTAGTCCTGCAAATTCCCCCAACATCATTGCTAACTGTGCAGCTTCGTGCGACGGAGCTAATGTATGTGGTGGTTCTTGCTGTAATACTTGCTCTACTTGGGTTGAGAGCATCACTTTCATTAAGGTTCTGTTGGCCCAGATGCGGAATTCAACAGAAACCCACCGAGCTAAATCAATGGCGATTTCCGGGTGAATCCAAGTGCTTTGTTCACTTCCGTATCCCTGGATATCTATCACCAATAACGATATGAGGATCTTCATATCGTTAGAAAGTGCTTGCAAATACTGCTTTGTAGACTTGAGCTTCGTGTAATCAGCTAAGAATTTCCTGTTAGCTTTGCACATCTGACTTGCATTCACGTAGCCCTTGGGTACAGCATATCTACCTATTTCCCCATCTTGAGGCATTTGATTAATTTCTGATTCGTGCCAAAAATGTGTCAACATGATTCATTCCCTGGTTATTGAACAAATAATTGATTTAGGCATTCACGCGCACCAAACTTTTTTCACCAACTAATGAGAAACGATTCGATATAGTTGGTGTCTTAATTAACGTTGGCGACATCAATTCAACCATGTAAAACCAAGAATTATGCACCAGCGCAATCCCCAAAACCAGCCGTTGCTTTGTTCCTTTGTCGTGAGAGCAGAGGATCACTCTTTGCCCTAGAACAAAAGCAGGTTTTTGCACTTTGATGGCTTCTAACTCTCCAGTCCCGATGATTTGGTTTTGTGTAGCGTGGAATATTTCTTTTCCGCAATCAATTGAATAAATCCAACATTCGTGTTTCCATTGCATACCGCAGCAGTAACCAAATGTTCTTGTTGTGCGTAGGAAAACTCTCTCTAGTAAATTAACTGCAATCGGTGGAATTGTTCCGCGCCAAGGTGGAGAAAGATACCAGCTTGTTTGAAGTGCGTTAATGTGGTCAATCATACTTTTCT
>NZ_JADEXU010000327.1 GCF_015206895.1 Nostoc sp. LEGE 12450
CAATTATTTCCCACTCTTTGTCTGTTAAATCGCTTGAATACCCCATTTTCCACACTGACCTGCTTAAATGCACCTAATTTCGGTTGATTCTACTTGATTGCTTAAAAGATATCAAATGGGTTCTATAGGCGATTCTTCAAAGCCGAAAATTATACTACGTATAAAAATACTCCTGAAGGCTACAATAATTTATCTACTTCATTAGCATATACACCCAACTGACGTAAACGTTCTACTAATTGTTCTGCTTTTTGTTTGGCTTGAGCAGCTTCTTGTTCAGCAATTATAGGTTGTTTGCTAGTGGCAGCAGCTTCTTCTGTGGGTTCATTGACGAGAATAATTACTTTTACCTGCTGGTTATTTGCTAACTCGCAGCTGTTAAACCCTCATCTTGTCTAACAACTGGTATTCAGCCCTAATTAATCAATTTCTGAGAAATAAGATCCCCGGCTTGTTTGACAAGTCGGGGATTCAGTGGGTTTTAATTTTTCCTAAAACATTTCATCAGACTTCTGGCTCAATGCCCGCCGCCCGCAATTGTGCTGCTAGTCGTTCAGCACGTTGGCGTTCTTGTTCGGCACGTTGACGTTCCTGTTCAGCTAATTCTCCACCCCAAGGCAAAAGGTTTCCTTGTTCATCCCACCACCGTAACCACTTTCCTGTGCGGTTTTCACGAGTACCTTGCCACACCCCAAGGTAAAGATTCATTTCTGCTATCCAGCAGCGTTGATTTTCATCAGGCTCTTGCAAAATGTACTGTTCTGTGTTGTGTAAGCGATACATTTCGATACTGCCGCTATCTGGCTCAAAGATGATGTAGTTTGGCACTTTTAAGATGCGCTCGTAGAAAAACCATTTTCCTGGGGGATATGTCGCTTTGATAGAATATTCTGTTTCCTGTGTATCGGAAATAAATTCCATTACAATTACGGGAATGTCTCCTTGTAGCTGGGGAGTGTAACTGCGTTCTACCTCTTCGCGTTCAACACGAATATTAGGTATGTATGCCCAATCAGGAGCTTTGATAACTATTTTGCCATTCAAGGTGGCGCAAATGCCGTAATTGGTTGGAGTTAGGGCGTTAACTGTAATTTTTCCGGCTAATTGTAGGCTTTCCGTGAGTGCAGCAGCTAATGCTGGTTGATTGATGTTGTCCACAGGATCGTCGGGGAGTTTGTAATCATCGGGTAGTTTTTCCCAAGTGATTTGGTAGTCTTGGGTGAGGGTTGTCATAGTGGGTTTTACTTTGGGGTGGTGTTAAAATTTCGGATTTTACCCTGGTGTTTGACTGTTTTAGATGCCCCCACACCCTTAAAAAAGGGGGCTATTGATTACTCTTCTTCATCAGGTTCTAAATCGTCGGCTGTCAATTCTTGATGCGGGATGGCGGCGATAATCGCATCTATTACTTTAGAGACGGGTAATATTTCAATATTTAAGTCGGGGAATTTTGTTCCTTTTGGCACGATCGCTCTTTTAAATCCCAACTTAGCAGCTTCTTTTAACCGCAGTTCCATTTGGGAAACCGATCGCACTTGTCCACCTAACCCAACTTCACCGATTAATACTGTACCTGGATCGACGATGCGATCGCGGAAACTGGCAACAATCGCGATCGCAATTCCCAAATCTACCGCCGGTTCTTCCACATTCAACCCACCCGCAGAAGCAACGTAGGAATCTAACTTCGACATGGGAATTCCCACCCGTTTTTCTAAGACGGCGAGAATTTGCACCAAGCGGTTGTAATCTACCCCTGTTCCAGCACGCCGAGGGGAAGGGTAGCTGGTGGGACTGACAAGGGCTTGCAATTCAACAACGATGGGGCGAGTGCCTTCGCAAGCAACGACAATTGCCGTACCTGGCGCTGGATCGTCACGGTTGCCTAAAAATAGCTCTGAGGGATTGGAGACTTCTCGTAATCCCTCCGCTACCATTTCAAAGATGCCGATTTCGTGAGTTGCGCCGAAGCGGTTTTTGACTGTGCGTAATAACCGATGGGAGGCAAAGCGATCGCCTTCAAAGTACAACACTGTATCAACTAAATGCTCTAAAACTTTTGGCCCTGCGATCGCTCCTTCTTTGGTCACGTGTCCCACAATCAGCATAGTGACATCTTCGTGCTTCGCCACCTTCATCAGTGCGGCTGTACATTCCCGTACCTGAGCCACTGAACCTGGTGCAGAAGTCAACGCTGGAAAAAACACCGTTTGGATACTGTCAATCACCGCCACGTTTGGCTTGAGAGAATCTATTTCCCGCAAAATTTCTTCTAAATCTGTTTCTGGCAGTACATATAAATCTGCACCTATACTGTCAGGGTCTATGGGTAGTGTCGGATCTACCACTACTTCAACCTTCTCCTCATTAACCACACTTAGGGGTTTTGATACTCCCAAACGAGAAGCTCGTAATTTTACCTGTTGTCCTGATTCTTCACCGGTTACGTAAAGTATGCGGTATTTCTGTGCTAATTGATTTGATACTTGCAACAATAAAGTTGATTTACCAATACCTGGATCGCCACCAATCAGCACCATAGAACCGGGGACAACTCCACCACCAAGCACCCGATCTAATTCTCCATAACCAGACTCCCAGCGAGCGATTTGGCGATCGGTAATTTGATCGAATGTTAAAGAAGCTCGTGCTTTAGCTGGTTTATTGTGAGATTTGCCATTGCTTTGAGCCGATTGCCAACTACTGACTCCTCCCCGACTGGGTACATCTACTGAGGATTGAATAGAAATTTGTTCTTCTAGAGAATTGTAAGTACCGCAAGCGGGACACTTACCAAACCATTGGGGCGATTCTGCTCCACATTCGTTACAAGTAAAAAAGGTTTTTGGCTTTGCCATTCTTAAATCTTATTAAATAATCTTAATATTTACTTAATTCTTGAAAAAAACTAAAAACCAATAATAGTAGTATTTAGAGCTTTTTCCAAATCAATTGATGGAATGATATCTTAATATTATGGTATTAAAAATTAATCATGTAAATTTTTAGTCAAGGAGCGTTGAGAAACTTGGAAAGCCATAAAGAAAAAATCTTGGTGGTAGACGACGAAGCCAGCATTCGCCGGATTTTGGAAACGCGCCTTTCCATGATTGGCTACGATGTAGTGACGGCTGGTGACGGGGAAGAAGCTTTGGAAACTTTTCGCAAAACTGAGCCTGATCTGGTAGTTTTAGATGTAATGATGCCAAAGCTAGACGGCTATGGTGTATGTCAAGAATTACGAAAAGAATCAGATGTCCCCATTATTATGCTAACAGCCTTGGGTGATGTAGCCGATCGCATCACTGGGCTAGAATTGGGCGCTGATGACTATGTAGTTAAACCATTTTCCCCCAAAGAGCTAGAAGCCCGGATTCGCTCGGTGCTGCGGCGAGTAGATAAAAATGGTGCTTCTGGCATTCCCAGTTCTGGGGTAATCCATGTCGCTAATATTAAAATCGATACGAATAAGCGACAAGTCTACAAAGGCGATGAGCGAATTCGATTGACGGGTATGGAGTTCAGCTTGTTAGAGTTGTTAGTCAGTCGCTCTGGAGAGGCTTTTTCTCGTTCGGAAATTTTGCAGGAAGTTTGGGGTTATACACCAGAACGTCATGTAGATACCCGCGTAGTGGATGTGCATATATCACGTTTGCGCGCAAAATTAGAAGATGATCCGAGTAACCCAGAATTGATACTTACAGCCAGAGGTACTGGTTATCTTTTCCAGCGAATTATTGAACCAGGGGAGGAGTGAGGAGATGAGGCA
>NZ_JADEXU010000328.1 GCF_015206895.1 Nostoc sp. LEGE 12450
CCTAGTCCCCCTGCTCCCCTGCTCCACTCCCAGCCATAGTAATTTTTATCACTCTTTTTTCATAAATTTTCCTGATATACACCAAGTTTCTTTGTCAAAAGAAATATTGGTGCAAGTCAAATGAAATACCATGAGTGATATGAGTCTACTGATGGCGGGTGTGCTAGCAACAGCGCCAATCTCTGCCCTTAATTTACCAGAACAGCCTGTAATCACACCAGATAATCTGGCGCAGCAGTCAACACAAGAAAATTTAGCTCAAGTTGTCTCGCCTGCTGAAATTACACCGCCGGAATTTGTGCAGCCAGATATAACTACTTCATCAGCTATAAAGCTTAAGTACGAAAATATACTTAAAAAAAGCAGAGAAAAAATTCAATTTATAAATTCCCCTAATTTACCTGAGTTAAAAGATACTCAAGCTGTAAGAGAAGTTGCACAGAATCAGGAAAATACTGAAGAATTATCTCTATCTTCTGAACCTCTAGACTCAAACAACCAAATGTCTCAAGTCACATCGGTGTCACAACTTAAAGATGTGCAACCTTCCGACTGGGCTTTTGATGCTTTGCAATCTCTAGGAGAACGCTATGGCTGCATTACGGGATACCACGATGGGAATTATCTGGGAAACCGCACTATCAGTCGTTATGAATTTGCGGCTGGTTTAAACGCTTGTTTAGAGAAAATTAACGAAGCAATCGCTAATAATAAAATTAATACTGTTAATAGTGAAGATTTAATCCTGCTGCAAAGGTTGCAAAGCGAATTCAAAGCAGAGTTGCAGCAATTACAGCAGCGTGTTGAGGCTGTAGAAAACCGAACTACTGAATTACAAGCCAATCGCTTCTCCACAACTACCAGATTATTTGGTCAAGCCATTTTTAGCGTTCAGGGAACCAATAGCCCCGATGTGGATTTGTTTCCTAGAGATGGAGTCCCTGAACGTCAGGGAAAAACCAATCTGACTTTTACAAGTAGTGCCCAACTAACCTTGGCAACTTCATTTACAGGGCGAGATTTGCTGCTAACAGGGTTATCTGCTGGTAATTTGGGTTCTAATGCAGCGTTGCTCTCTACCAATATGGGGCGGTTGGGTTTCGAGTCAAATACAGACAACAATCTAGTTGTTAGTGACTTATCTTATCGATTTGTCGTCTCGGATAACTTGGGAATTGTCGTAGGTACGGCGGGAGTCAACCCCATCAACACCTTTCGCGGTATTAGTCCTTTAGAAGGTTCTAGCGACGGTGCAATTTCTCTATTTGGTCAGCGTAACCCGATTTTAAGTATTGGCAACGGCACTGGCGGTATTGGCTTTGATTGGCAAATTAGCGATCGCATCAGTTTGCAAGGCGTTTATAGTGCAGAAATTCCTAGTTTTTCTGGCAATATCAACCAGGGCGGACTATTTGGCGGTAGATTTACTACTGGCGCTCAGTTAAGTTTAGCACCCACCAATAACATCGATATCGGCGTACATTATCTTTATTCCCACTCCCCAGATGGCTTATTAGGAAGTGGTATCGGCGATTCACAACTGATTTCGCCTTTTGCAGATGCAACAGCTTTTGATACCCAAGCCATTGGCGCTACAGTTGCTTGGCGAATCAACCCGAATTTGCAGTTGGGCGGTTGGGGTGGCTTTACTTCTTCCAAACCATTCAACCTTCCTGGAAGTGTAGAAACTACAAACTGGATGGTGTTCGCGGCCTTTCCCAATTTGCTGCGTCCTGGAAATTTAGGGGGCGTTCTCGTCGGACAACCGCCCAAAATTACTTCGAGTACTTTACCCGATGGCTTCAATTTCCCCAACTTTTCTGATGGGGGAACAGCAGGTGGACGTAGTGACACATCAATTCACGTAGAACTTTTTTACCGCGCCCAGTTGAGCGACAATATCGCCTTGACTCCGGGCTTATTCGTTATTTTCAATCCCGATCACAATGCGGCTAACGATGCTTTAGTCGTTGGAGCATTAAGAGCAACTTTCCGGTTTTAACTTTCTACTGATGAAGATGTAATAAAAAGCGCTATTTATATACTGCCTAATTCAGTATGAAATGCTTGCATCGCCCAATAGAAGGAACGAAAAGCTGCGCGTATTTTTTTATATGTGATTAAAGGAGCAAATTTTTCATGAAATTAGATTCATTAACTAAATTGGGTTGTGCAGTTGTTAGCAGCAGCAGTTTAGCCGCAGTCATCATCAGTTTAGGTGGAACAAGTGCTTCTGCTCAAATCACAATTCAAAGCACTGGCACATTATCGGGCACTATCCAACTTCCCAGTATTAATCCCAATTTTAATGGCAGTACGACTCGTGTTGATACAGACGACGCGGGGACTTACTCACGGAATTTAGGTACTAAGAATAATCCTAATTACGTTCCTGTATACAAGTCAGACTATGTGAAGGTACAAACACGCTCTGATGGTAGTCTGCATTACTTTGTTGACTTTAAAGGCATTCCGATTGTCTCCTTTAATGGCGTTCTGAATTCGCCGATTCTCTCTGGCGGTGAGTTAACACCCTATAAATACCAGGGAAGATTAGCAGGAACCACATTTCAAGGAGTAGTTCAGGATGAATTTAATCTCACAAAAGCCTTATATACTGGTACTGTCACCGATCCAAAGACTGGGAATCAGTATCAGGGTACTTTTGAAGTGAGTGGATATGGAGTGCGATATAGCGATCGCAATGGTGGTGCAACTCCCACAGTCTTTGATTTCAAGTCCGATATCCCAGGTTCGCCAAAGGTGACATCTTTGGAAATGACTAACTCCCCCCTAGCGAGAATAACAATCAAAGTACCTGCAAATGCAACCCTCATAACTCCTACACCCGTTGGTGGTAATACGCCTACTCCAGCACCCGTAGTTAGTGGTGATAGTACACCTACTCCCCCGCCAGTAATTAGCGGTGGTAGTACATTTACTCTGCCAACAATAGTTGATGGTGGAAGTGAATTCACTGTTACACCAATAGTTGATAGTGGAAGTGAATTCACTGTTACACCAATAGTTGATGGTGGAAATGAATTCACTGTTACACCAGTAGTTGATAATGGAAGTGCGATCGCTTCCCCGACACCTACAAGGACTAATTCTCCGTCACTTTCTACTACACCTAATATGGAATTCAGTAACGGTAATTCCTTAGAGGGTAATCAAGTAATGGTTAACCCTGCAACCCTTGTTCAAGCTTCTTGTTCACAGGATTCTACCAATAGCTGCACAATACCCGCTCCACCCAAATCGGCGATCGGCCCCCGTAGTCGAGTGCTAGTACGTTAGTGATTTGAAAGCTTCTTTTGCCCCCCTTTTTTTAGCTACTGTGTACACATCTCTCTACAAAACCAAAATGTTGTAGCTCCTCCTAAATCCTCTGATAAATTGGAGGACTTTGAGAGGTTTTTGCCCCCTTTTTTAAGGAGGGTTGGGGAGATCAAAAGCTTGTGGGGCAACTCTTAAAGACTTGTGTGTACACCGTAGCTTTTTTAGGATGGTTTTATATAAGCAGAGAAAAACTAAAACGGTGTTTCAAAGCCTCTCTCCGCTTGCCTAACGGCAGGCTAACGCCAACGGGGAGAGGTTTGGAGAGGGGTAAGGTGATTTTTGAAAAAGAAAATACCAGCTAAAGTGGTTGAATCAAGATATCCCATTTGGGCAGAAGTGGATTTCTCTGCAATCTAGACTCGACTTGCTTCATGGCTTTCTTAGTCAGGGAAATCCC
>NZ_JADEXU010000042.1 GCF_015206895.1 Nostoc sp. LEGE 12450
TCAAGTACTTCAAATGATGTTGCCTCTGGTTTTAGACTTTTTCTTGCCAAGTTCTTGCACCATTATTTCCCTACAAGGTTAAGATTACAGGATTTCCACTCTTCTCTAGTAAGTTTTGCCACGCTAGATCTGCACCAGTGAGGTTAACTTCACTTAAGTTAGCACTACTTAGGTTAGTCCTCTGAAGTGAAGCTTGTTGCAGGTCTGCTCCGCTTAGGTTAGCTCTCATTAGGTATGCCTTACTGAGGTCGGCTCCACTTAAATTAGCAAGGCTAAGGTCTGCTGCTGTTAAATCAGCATAACTTAGATTGGCTTGACTTAAGTCTGCCCAACTCAACTGAGCATAACTTAGATTAATTTCACTCAGTTTCGCTGATGCAAGTACTGCACACCTCAAATTAGCATTAGTAAAATTTCTTTCTCCGATTGCATAACGGCGTAAAATTTCTTCAATTGTTACTCTGCCTAAAACAGCTTTTGATGCGCCTTGATAACACCATGTAGTTTCTAATAGCTTGGCAGCAGTGTTAACAGCTACTTCATCACCGGAATCCACAATCACACCATTGCAGCCATCCCACTGACCATTAAGCATCAGGGCAATCTCACTAGCGGCAGCAGCTGAATCAAATAGTAAAACAGAATATTTTTGCTGCGGTTTTAACCAGTTATTCCAAACAATCGAGATGATATTTTTCATTTCTATAAGTTTTGCCACTTTTAGGCGATTATGGCTCTAACTATTCTGGCTAATAACAATCAGACTGGTGTGTGTAACAACCGACTATTATTGTATGGGCTTAACGAACGCTTGCCAAAAGTTATCTCTTGAAATGGCGGAGGTATTTGACCAGACTGCCATCAATGCTTTTTACTTCTCCTTTAAGAAAAAATTGAAGTTACACCGCTATGTTCAAAGCTTCTGGCAATTTGGCATCACAACTCTCTAAATTGCCGTTTAAATGAGATATCAAAAGAACAGTCGCAAATCGCCAGTTGTTGATCCAACGCTGTAGAACTCAGCAGCCAACCCACAGCGCTCGGTCATCGCTTCGCTACATACAACTGGCTAGTAATGTACTAGAAAACACATAGTAAATGTGCGTAGGCACAGCCCGTCGTAGACATCGCATCGGTGGTTCTTGGAGTTTTTCGTGAAAGCAGTAAAGTGGGTACAACCGCACCCCCACTGTCTGCTAAACTCTGCTTCTAGGAAACCCGGATATCCAAATATTGATAATGTCGTTAATTCCAAATACATTAGCAACCTTCATGGCTGTTTTCCCAATCGCCAATCCAATCACTTAGATTTAATATGAATGAGACTTTAGCAGCCAAACTAGGGGAATTACAAGCCCAAATTTATTGGTTACATGATGTTGAGGAGTTTGCCCAATTGGCATTAGCAGCAGCTACTATATGAAACTTGGTTATACTCAACAGCAGGCAGAAACGGCAGGTAACTTAATTAGTCAGGCTTATCAATTAGCGGATGATGCTGCTTTAGCCCAGAAAGCAGGTAATTTTGACAAAGAAATGCAGTTTTATGATCAAGCTAAAGATAAATTAACCCAAGTAGAAACTACATTAGTTTATCAAACCAGTATCGCCATACATCAAATGAAATGGTGGATGTATTTTCGTCATAAACAAAAATTAAAAACTATTATTCACTTATTTTTACAAGATTTTAAAGCGGTAGGGTTGATTAACTTATTTACTGCTCTTAAACTTACATATTTTCTAATGGAAATAGGCAGAGTTCACAAATCGCGTGACATCAAAACCACGAAACATAATGCTATAAAATACTGGACAGAATTATTGAAAATCAAACCGCCACAATATCCTTATCTTGGTTAAATTGCTTATTTTTAGGCTTGAGCGCGATTGGTAAACTACGCATCCTTAACTTTTCCTCTCTTGATGGGGAGAGCGATCGCTTTCCTTGCTTGAATGAAGGATAAACACAATCAAATTACTGCCACTTTTTTTAATGCTGTCTCCAAACGACTGGTAAATTCCGATGAGCGATCGCAAGTCATAATCAACTGCTCAATTGCCCGTGTCATCGCCACATACAATAGTCGCGCTTCTTCTTCTGGTGTAGCGTGTCCGTACTGATCAGGCATAAAACCAATACCAGGAATAAGCACCACTGGGAACTCTAGCCCTTTGCTGGAGTACATGGTTATGAGTTTGATGCTTTGTTCGGCTGGGTGATAGTTGCGGCTGTCACTGTCGGCGTTGACCCACTCTATTGGGATTTGGGCTTGTTGGAAGTCGTTGTAGATGCGATCGCCCATAAAGTTGGAGCGATAGATAATTGCTATTTCGTTCCAGGGGATATCTCGCTCGTGTAATTGTTGCACTCGCCCTGCTAAGTAATCTACCTCGTGTTTAAAACTGGGTAAACGGATGAGGTCTGGTTTGGGGCCTTGCCGTCCTGCACTAGTCGGTTCTACCAATACCACTTGGTCATCATCCCCGGTGGTAGGGGTCATCACTTCTTTAGCAAATTCATAGGCTACCCCTAACACTTGAGCAGTGTTGCGGTAGTTAAGTTTAAAAATGGTGGTGCGTCCCTGTGCCTGAATACCCACGCTCTTGAAGCTAAATTTCTTAGTGCGTTGTTCACCGTAGAGGTTTTGGGCATCGTCGTAGAGGATAAGCAAAGAATTGGTTTCGGGGTTGACCATCTGGGCAATCAACTTTAACCACTCTGGTTTAAAGTCGTGGCCCTCGTCTAGCATCACCGCGCCATAAGTGCCAGCCGGTATCAACTGGGCATCGACAGCAGCAATAACTCGGTTAACCAATTCTTCTATATAAGCTTCACCTTGATACTCTCTAGAATCTGGTCTGGGGATGTCATATTTTTTGAGTAAATCCATACACCACCCATGAAAATGTCGTACCTTAATGCGACTGACTCGGTTTTGGTCTTGGATAGTCTGCCGGAGTTTGGCAGCAAGAGAGACATTGAAGCACAGCACCAAAATTGGTTTATTACTGACTTGTGCAAGGTGTTGACAACGGTAGGCTAAAATCATCGTTTTGCCGGAACCAGCTACACCATGAATTACCCGATGTCCATCACCTAGACTCCGTGCCAGCTGCTCTTGCTGCAAGTCCATAATCTTGAGAATGTCGGGAATTTGCAACTGCGGTTCTTCTTCAGTATCGGCGGTGTCTGGTTCAAATTTGGTATTAATCCACAACTCTGGGAACAGATGCCAACGGATTCTATCTATTTGACTGCTGGTGAGTGTCTTGCCAAATTGATATGCCGATAAATCCCAAAGTCGCTGCTGAAATTCACCTGCATCTGTGCTTGGGAGCATTTCATCTTTGCAGATAACTAAGTGTTCCTCAAACACTGCTGGTAGTTCACTTTGCTCAAAAGCTTTGCGGGTGACGTTGGTGAATACCACGCCGTAACCGTAGGGAATGACCAGCTTACCTTGATATTTACCTTCCTGCTGCACTAAGGCGGGGTCTTTTTCTAGCATCTTGTTGACTGCTAGGGCATAATCTCTGGCTTGTTGTAGTGGGTGTTTAACTTCTTTGATTCCATCTTCAGTAATTATGGTGACTGTGGAGGGATTGATACTTTGAATAGTGTCTAATTTCCAATCTTTGACTTCCAGGATGAACAAGCCCCGGCTGGGGTGCAGCACGATAAAATCTGGATGCAATTGCTTTTTACCTACTGGCACGTCATACCATAGCAAGTAATCATTCTCTAATTTTTCCTCCAAGCGCTGCGCTAACCTCCTCTCCCCAGGGGTCATCCGCATTGAGCAGCTATTAAATGAGGGAATTAGTGTGGCCATAGATGGTAGATGTTTATACGGGTTTAGAAGCGATTGGGGTTTCCTCGCTTGATTGGGAGGGCGATCGCTCCTACTGTTAGTCTTCCCATAAGAATGGGGGCAGCGATCGCATCTAGTCTATTAGCTGGGGTGATGGAGTGTGGGTGCGAGCGCCTGTTAATTCTTTCAAGCGTGAGCTTTTGGGTAATTAAGCTGCTTCGGACGGTTCAGCCTTGGCACGTCGTTTGAAACTTTCAAAATCAACAAACTTAGATTCTTTAGCAGTTTCCCAGACTGCTTTAATGATTCTGTTTATGCGGTTCCCAAAGCTAAGAAGATAAAGATTTAATTCTCCCTTTAAAACTTGCGATCGCCCCATCCCACCCTACAGCTGCTCCATCTTAATCCCCACCACTTCCAGCATCACCGTAGTAATCGGCACAAGTCGCCCCACAGTGGTGTAAGAGCTACTCCCAACTGGCGTTGTTGTGGCACGCTCCCGAAACCGCCGCATGGTAATCAAAAACCACTCCCGCGTTTTTGGCATCGGTAGCCTGTACAGCTGGCGAGTATTGACAAAGTAGTAAAATAGCCAATCTGCCTCAGTGTACATAAAGCAGCCGGGGGTTCCACGTTCTAAATTGCTGTGAGTTTCAAAGAAGAGGTTACGAGTTTTATTCCACCTATCGCCCTTAATCTCAATCAAAATTTCGCTATTCTGTGTTGTCCAAATGAGGTCAATATCTCTGTGTTGAAACTTGGGGTTATCCTCAACATTAACAACGCTGATGGTTTCTGACTTTCCCCATAACCACGCCTCAATGTCAGTAGCCGCCTGATTGGCTACCTGCACCGCATCGTTCATACTGTAAGCGTAGGTCATGGTTCTAGTTCCACCATTTAAATTAGTTAGTACAATTGTATTATTAATTGATATAGAAAATTGAGTTATGCACCTTCTGTGGTTTCGTCGAGACTTACGTTTGACTGACAACGAAATTGTCACCTTAGCGTCTGCCAATAATGCCGCAGTTTTACCATTCTTCATTATTGACCCTTGGTTTTATCAATGGGTTGATGTCGGTAAAGCACGGGTGCGGTTTTTGTTTGAGTCTTTAGAAAATCTAGATAGCAATTTACAAAAATTAGGTAGCAAACTAATATTATTTGAAGGTAATGCTGTAGAGATTATACAAAAATTAACTCAACAATTAACACAGCAGGGACACAGACCAAAACTCTACTTAAATCGTGATGTACAAGTTGAGTATGGTATTAGCCGAGATAAAAGTATAGTTAATTTATATCAAGTATTAAATCTCGAATATCATCTGGGACTAAACAACTTTTTACAATTACAAGATAAACGCGAGCAGTGGTTTAACGAGTATTACACATATCAAAGACAATCTGTTGACCCAACTCCCACTAGTATCAACACTCCATCACTTTCTCTAAACATACCTCAAATTACATTTTCTGAACTAAAACATAAATATCATGCTTTTTTGCAAACAGAACAGGTATATTTTATTGGTGGAGAAACACAGGCACAAGGTACATTAAATTCATTTCTTAAAAGTAGATTTAACGGCTATCATTGGAAACTTTCACGCCCTTGGTTAGCACAGCAAGGAGCAACATCGCATTTATCACCACATCTGACTTTTGGTACAATTTCAACTCGCATTGTTTACCAACGTGCTAAGGCAAGGGCAGCAGAACTTACAAATCAGCCCAAGGCAGAATTTTCCTTAAAAGCATTTCGTGACCGTCTACGCTGGCATGATAGTTTTACACAGCGCCTTTATTTTTACCCAGAAATAGCTTACAAAAACCGCTATACAGAATTTGATGAATGGTATACACCTGTAGAGTTACCACCAGAAAAGCAAGAACTATTTCACGCTTGGCAGGAGGGAATGACAGGCTTTCCCCTAGTAGATGCCAGTATGCGACAACTAAAAACTATGGGTTGGATGAATTTTCGGATGAGGGCGATGTGTGCCACATTTTTAACTATCAATTGCGGTATTTCCTGGCATCATGGCGCTAGACATTATATGAACTATTTAGTAGATGGAGATTTAGCAATTGATAATTGGCAGTGGCAGATGCAATCAGGTGTTACTAATCCCTTAAGTGATACTTTTTGCATATATAACCCAAATAAGAATATTCAGGAAAAAGACCCAGACCTCAAATTTATTTACTATTGGATAAGCGAACTAAAAGGTTACACTCTACCAGAAATTATTCAAGGTAAATATATTGGCACTAGTTCTTATCCACAAACTATTTTAGATTGGGCTAAAACCCGTAAAGTTAACGGTAAAATCATCTCTGACCTTCGGAAAAAAGTAAGAGAAAGGTTAACTCTCCAGGGTGGAACAGAATATGAAAGTGCAGTTGCAGCTCAAGAAACAGTCAATAAATACTGGCAGCACAAAGATAGGGAGTACAAAGAATTCAAAGAATTAGAGGCAGAACTAGAGTAGTTAAGATGAAGGATAGCGATCGCAGCTAGTTCTAGGGGAAAGTCAGTTAAGAGCGTAGTTTACATACGTTGGCATCGCCTCAACAAATGGGAACCCTGGTAATAGTTGCGTTTCTCACCGTCATGAAATTCTTAAGCTTCCTCAAACCCAAACCAGCCCAGCCAACTATTTTATGCTATGGACAACAAAGCTGCGGCGTTGAGCAACAGCAAATTCAATCAGTTATGGAATGGCTAGAGAGCTAGTTTACTGGAGTTAGAACACACACCCAAAGCAGAAAATTGGACTGAAAGGAGAAATCACCATGACCCTGACAATGACACCCACTATTACCGCCTTTGAACGGTCGCCTGATGGCGGCAAGGGACTGGCGCGTGACATGCGCGTTCGCTGGGCGCTCGAAGAAGTGGGCCAACCTTATAACGTTCGTCTTGTTTCGTTCAGTGAGATGAAGCAACCCGCGCACCGTGCGCTTCATCCTTTCGGGCAAATTCCAACCTATGAAGAAGGCGATCTCGCCCTGTTCGAGTCGGGGGCGATCGTGTTCCATATCGCAAAGCGCCATACAGGGCTGTTGCCAGACGATGCGAATAGTCGAGCGCGAGCGATCGCATGGATGTTTGCCGCACTTAACACGATGGAGCCGCCAATCGTTGATCGGGAAATCGCCACGTACTTAGAGCGTGATGAGGTCTGGTACGAGCAGCGCCTGCGTGTCGTCGAAGGTCGCATCCGTAACCGGCTCTTAGAACTTTCCAGTCACCTTGGAGATGCCGAATGGCTTGATGGCGCATTCAGCGCAGGCGACCTGATGATGGTGGAAGTGCTGCTCAGGTTGAAAGACTCGGGTATGCTGGACGACTATCCGAATCTCTCTACCTATGTCGCCCGTGGCGAAGCGCGGCCCGCCTTCAAGCGTGCTTTCGCCGCTCAATTAGCGGTTTTCACTGGCAAGCAACCGACTGGCTGACTAGCGCAAAAGATAGATATAACAGGAATAAGTTGATTTAGCCTCTCTAGGCACGTATTCAAGCCAGCAATTGAGGACTTCTTTTACATTGGTCGCAGCTACAAGCCATTTACTCCTTCACCTTTTGAACCTCACACGACTCAAAGTCGCGTGATTCCTGTTTCAACGATCTCTGCCTGAAAAAATCCAGGACTTACAAGTTCTCCGCAGGCGTATATAGCATCCGGCGCACCGACGGCTGCTGTTAAAATTCTCAACCCCTCACTCAATATATTTAAACTTGCATTTGCGTCTCTCAAGTTGTAATTATTGCAAATAGGACAAGTCCATTCACGCAACTTTAAATCCTTAACTAGTGGATTGATAAAAACACAGCAGTTGCAAGTCTGAGATGAGGGATAAAACGTACCAACTTTTTGTACAATTCTGTCATGCCACAAAGCTTTGTATTCAAGCATAGTAACGAACTTAGACCAGCTAGCGTCTGAGATACTCAAAGCTAATTTGTGATTCTTTACCATGTTGCTAACTCGCAAATCCTCAATACAGATAATACTGTTTTCTTTGATTAAGCGAGTTGACAGTTTGTGCAAAAAGTCATCTCTCAAATTCGTAATCCGTTCGTAGGTACGAGCCAGCTTGATTTTCGCTTTGACTCTGTTGCTACTACCTTTTACACTGCGGGATAGCTTTTTGTGTGCTTTACGTAACTTCCTTTTTTGAGTTCTGTAATACTTCGGGTTCTCTACCGTCTCGCCATTGCTGGTAGTTAGATAAGACTTCAACCCTAAATCTAATCCAATATTCTCTGTTACCTGGGGATATTTTTCTATCTCTGTTTCACACAGAATACTAGCAATATATTTACCTCTGGAAGTGCGAGTTATGGTAACGTTTACAAGCTTCCCAGTAATGTCTTGGGATTTGTGGAACCTTACCCAACCTAACTTCGGTAGCTTTAAACGATTTTCTATTATCTGAATGTTGCCGTTAGTCAGGTTAGTTTTGTAAGACTGCTTGCACCCGTGTTTCTTTTTGAATTTAGGAAAACCTACCCCTTTCTTGCCTTTAACCTTCTTTAAGTCAGCAAAAAAGTTTTTGTATGCTGTTTCTAAATTCTTAATTGAATTTTGTAAGGCAAACTTATCTATTTCTTTCAACCATTCAATTTCTTTCTTGAGTATAGTTAGGTGTTGACTACAAGCATTATAATTTAAGGTTTTTCCCTCACTTGCATATAACTCTTTCTTTAGTGCCAAAAAGCGGTTGTACACATATCTCACACAGCCAATTGTCTTATTAATTAAGATTTCTTGGTTGTGTGTAGGTATGAGAATGACTTTAAACGCTTTTTGGATGGATGACAATTTATTAAATCCTCTGAAGACCCTTCCATTTTAACAGAAAATGATACTTTATATAGAGCGCATAACTCATGACTGGAAGTCACGAGTGTGCGGCTTGAAGAAATCAAATTAATATTCGGCTTTCAAACTTAGCTTAATTCTTAAAGTAGATGAGATAAATCATTAAAAATGCCTATACTGCGATTATCAAGCAATGAATTTATTAGCTCCTGGTTTTAGACCTACTAGGAGCTTTTTATTTATTATCCATCTCAATTAGTGGGTATATCACCAGAAGTAATAGCATTCATCCTCAAGGCTATTAATAATTGGTTCTGTTGGTAGATTGAATGTCAATGTTTAGATTGCTATTGTTTATTTGTAAGTAAAAAACGTTTATCAAATTAAAACAATGAATATTCTTGCTTGGATTGTTTTAGGTCTAATTGCTGGTGCTATTGCAAAGGCTATCTACCCCGGTCATCAAGGCGGCGGAATTCTTGGAACAATCATATTAGGAATTATTGGTGCTTTTGTTGGTGGTAGTTTGGGTGTGTTCTTCAGTACAGGAACCTTGACATTAGCCGCCCCCACTTTGAGCATTCCTGGTATTGCAGTAGCGGTTCTTGGCGCAATCGTTGCGGTATTTTTGTGGAATTTGCTAAATCGTCGCAGTGCAATCTAATAAATTAAATTGGAATCAATTAATAGTAAACATCAGGGAATTCATTTCACTATATTTTATCCCTGAATTTAATTAAAACAGTAGCGCTTACCTATATTTAGGTAGGCGCTATTATCATAGCGATTGCTCTTGCGGGTAGGCATCACACTTATTCAATCACCAGATAGAGTTCAATGAAGGGAAACTGATGATAGCTTGAGATGATAGAACGCTTATCTCAACCCCCCGAAGTGAAAAAGTCACTATTAATCGCCCTAATCTTCACCGCCTGTACAGCCGTGTCACCAGTCAGCATTGCTGGTACTGTCATTGGTTCAACCCATAGCATAAAAATGTCTTCATTTAACCTCAGTTCCCAAAAATGGCAAAACCGCGTGTTACTAGTGTTTGCACCGTCGGTTGATAACCATAGCTATCAGCAACAGATGCAGTTATTTAACCAGCACCAAAACGGTTTTACAGACCGGGATTTAGTTCTCGTTCAGGTTTTGGCAACAGATAAAAGCTATGCCAACGGACAGTTAATAGATGAATCTTCTGCTGTCAAGTTGCGAAATCGCTTTGGGGTTGATCAAGAAAATTTTCGCGTCATTTTGGTAGGCAAAGATGGTGGTGTTAAGCGCAGTGACACAAAACCTGTCCAGGCAGCAGCAATTTTTGAGCAAATTGACGCTATGCCCATGCGCCAGCAAGAGATGCGCTCTTCGAGGTAGAAAGTAACTATAAAATATAAGCGAGGAAGCGATCGCTTGTGACAAAGCAGTACACTTGCTATGCACCGAAAATCAAAGAGTGCGATGGCGATGCCACCATGAGCCGGTGGCATCGCACCCTTAAACTCGTTAATGTACAGCTCTGTTTATTGTAAATATATGAGTATTGTGTAGGGTGATTTATTTTTCTCATGCAAATTTAACCTTAACTTACCTGAATGCAACCTATACTTTAGCTGTATTTTCTAACAAAGAATTTTATGCTGAAGTTACACTCTTTCGCTAAAGTTGCTTTATTAACGGCATTATCAACAACCTTGATTTTGCAAAATCCAGCTTTTGCTTGGAATAAGGCTGGTCACATGGTTTCAGGAGCGATCGCCTACAGCGAACTCAAGCAGAATCATCAAGAAGTAATTGAGAAAATGGTTGCCATTTTAAAAGAACACCCTGAATACTCTAAATTTGAGCAGCAGTGGAATTCCCTCAAACAATCTAATATTTCTGCTGAAAATAAAAATTTGTACTTGTTTATGTGGGCGGCAAAATGGCCAGATGAAGCTCGTGGCAATCAAACATTTGATCGCCCAACTTGGCACTACATAAATTTTCCTTATCAACCAGGCAGTTCTTCAAACTCTATTCCTCGTCAAATTCCCGGTGAAGAAAATATTATATTTGCTTTCCAAAAAAATCTTGATATTGTTCAAAGTAATGCCACCAACAGCGAAAAAGCAATTGCAATATGCTGGTTATTCCATCTAGTAGGAGATGTGCATCAGCCATTACATACCACCAAATTAATTACTAACCAGTATCCAGAACCAGAAGGTGATAGAGGTGGTACACGTTTTTATATTAGAGTTAAACCAGATAGTCAAACAATTAGTTTGCATAAATTCTGGGATGACCTCATACTAGGCTCAGAAAATTTTCAAACTGTTCGCAACACCGCAACCAAGATAAGAGCCGACTATCAACGCAGTAAATTGCCAGAATTAAGAGAAACTAAATTTGATAATTGGGCAAAAGTAGAGAGTTTTAATATCGCTAAACAAAAAGCATATCTCAATGGTAAACTTTCTGGCAATAGTGATAAAAGTGATGGAAAGGTTTTACCGCAGAATTATGCTGCTACTGCTAAACCAATAGCAGAACGTCGGATGAGCTTGGCAGGCTACCGTCTAGCTGATGTGCTTAATAAACTGTTCGGCAAGTGATAAAAGATATACAATCTCTTTTGTTCTCCACCTGCATGATGTCGGTGGTTTTTGATTTTACTAGAGCGATCGCCTTACCCTAAAAAATACAAGCGTTCGCATGATTGCGTCTCGTAGAGAGGAAAAATTGGGAGTGCGATCGCATCATCAGAGGTTTCCGCCAGAACCGCTAAAAAGTTCAGGAACGGGGTTGTCATCAAAGCAGTACACTGGTTGCCGAAATTACCAGAGGCTGAGGTGGTAAACTTTTCTCTTGTTTAATGGCGGATACCCCCCAATTCGGTATTGCTACCTTTCCTATGTTGTAAACATCTGAACACCTAGTATGATTTATCAGAGATTCCGCGTTGTTTAGCTTTACCAGTTTCAACTAAATGTATGCATAAGCTAAAGGTATATTCTCTGACTTTAATACTTTCAGTATTAATATTTCCCAGTCATGCTGTTGCTTTTGCTCCGTCACTTTCAACACAGGTTAAGGAAGTAGCACAGTGGTTTACAGGTTTTTTTGATAATGCTCAACAGGTGACGAATAACCCTACTGTTCCACTCATCACTATGTCTAACTGTAGTGTGCAACTAGCCGATAACAACTCAGTTGCTAACACACAGAACATTTATCTAGAACAGAAAAGTAATGTTTTCGAGCGCATCAGGTTTTATTCTTTTAGTGAGGGAAATTCTGTAGTCAATCTCAGTGTTCGTAGCTTTGTCAACAGTGATATTTTAGGTGGGTTGTGTAATCAACCAGAACAACAGCGAATCATTAACATTAGCAATATAGCTACAACAAGCTGTGACCTCTCACTCACCTGGGAACCGAATCGCTACATAGGCACTAACGCCCCAAATGGTTGCCCAACAAGTACTGGTGGCAAGGTAGTTTCTAACGTAACTTTCTTGAATAACGGTGTTAACTCGTTAGACCAAATTTTCGCTGCCAACGGTAATTTGATTGTCAACACGCCAATTGAGTTTCGCAGAATTGCATCTATCCCTGAACCATCCTTTATCTTAGGAATACTAGCTCTTGGCATCTGGGGGAATGCCACAGCACTTTCAAGCAAAGTAAAACACAAATCAACTCAGAAATGACAGTCTCTGTGCGAACTACCGCATAAATGCAGGTGAAAGCGCTTTACGCGATCGCATATTTGATAAACAAACGCTGTCACCGATAAAATTCTTATAGCACTTGCATAGATTTTCGAGAAGACCCCAACGCCGAAGTAGAAGAGTTGTGGCAACCGGAGGGGGCAACCTACTATAACGGCGAACTAATTTTGCAACCACAACAGCGATTGACGCAACAGCAACAGCTAGAACTGCTAGATACCCATCCTATGTTTACTGGCAAATGCCCTCAATGCGGATATGAGTTTGATCGCGACTGGTCAGCACGGGTGCATTGGGATTGTCAAAATCCAGAGTGTGGGTGGATGGATGATAGCGTGTAGGACAATTTCTGGAAAACTCTATCTACTTTCTTACTTAAACTTGGCTGAACTTACCAGAGTAAAGTTCATCAGATACTTCTTTAAGTTCTGGTTCAACCACTGTCAAATGTTGCTCTAAAATTGCCAAATTCCTAATGTTGGACTTATAGAAAGCATCAAATAAATCACCCACTAAAGGCACAGTACCCACTACTGTTTCTAAACCTACATTAAAAATCATTTTGGCTAAGTCTTCACGCGGGATGCCAAACCGGGTAGCTAAAAATATGATGTAAGCTGAAAACGCTGTACTGATTAAATCACCAGCACCGGGAATCAAACCGATAATTGGGTCTATTCCAATGCGAAAACCCGTTAGCGGGATACGTATAGATGTATCCATCAAGCGGCTGAGTTTGCGGATGCGATTTAGAGTAGCAAGGCGTTTAGCAGCGTCCATAATTTACGATATTTACACTACTTTTAAAATGCACCATTTTTAGTTATTTGTCTTGTACCGTTAGAAATAACAAATATGAATAAAAATCCACCAATACTGTCTAAAAAAGCAGATAGATGGATGATATAGTTTATTGCGATGCCTTCCTGCGGCGGTAAACTACGCTCTATTAAGTGCTTATGACCAAAACTTCAGAAATCCTAGACCAGCTTCGTACAGCAGCGAATGGTTTACTTATGATGAGCGAATCCGAGTATCCATTTGAGGTTTTTCTTTGGGAAGATGCTGCACCTATAACACCCCAAAAAGTTATACAACAAACAAATCATCCTCAAGATACACCCATTAAAATTGTGGGGATTGACGATTTTTTTAGCGTTGCAACTACTCCCGAAGATTGGCACGGCGAAGAAGAGAAAGCAACCGTCAAACGCTTTCAAGCTCTTGTACAGACACTCAAAGAAAACCTGAGTAATTTGCAGGTGTATCGCCTCAGCAGTAAAGAGATTGATGTTTATGTTATTGGTCAAACTCCATCGGGAGACAGTATCGGACTGTCCACAAAAGTTGTAGAAACTTGACTTGTTTACGAATTATCTATTTTACTTTCAATAACTTCTTGGATATTTGGCGAAACATTAGAGAGAAAATCATATCCTGTGAGTTTTTCCAATTCATCAACACTTACTTTGTAAGCTCTCCAATCATTATTTAATTCTTCCTGGTTAGGGATGTTCACCGCGATGACACGGGTGCTTGCAGTAATACCATCAAGCCCAGCGCCGGGGTTGTCTAGTACGACAACTATCTTCCAAGTTGTCTGAGGAACCGTCACCTTACCTTTGAGGGGTTCGCCTTGGCTACCAAAAGGGCCTGCAACAATGTAAAGTTCTTTTCCCTGGCTTACCAGTTCTCGGCAATAGTCTTCTAAATTCCCCCAAGTGTTCCGGTTGTTGTCTGGTGTCTGCGGCATCATGTTGGTCATGAGGAAAGTTGAGGAATTATCCTCTACTGTTAGAGAGCGGTCTGCCGAAGGTACAATATGTCCTCGGTCATAACCTGAAGCAGAGTACATAGAAGGAGTTATCCGCACCCAACCCGCAGGCAAAGTATTATCAGGGCGAAAGTTATCTTGACGCTCTGCTTTCCCTAACCATGACTTATTTAACTGCCAGCTTGCCCAGTTGGGAGTTCCCTTGCTTCGGTTGTAAGAGACTACATATTGTGTTTTAACCAGCAGATAATTATCAGGAGTATCCACCAGAGCGATCGCATTGCTGGGATTTCCCAAAAGCAGGTTAGCGCTGGTTGAGGGTTTAGTAGGTACAATCGGCGTTGCCTGCAATGGTTTTTCTATTGTTGATGTTGGCACCTGGCTTGGTGCTGGCGAACACCCCAATAGAGCAATTAGCCCAGTGGCAACAGCCAAAGCCTGAAAACGTTTGATTAAACGCATAAATTTTAGATACTATCGGAGATTAATTTAATCATCATCATTTTTGAGGCGATTTCCAGATTTTGACTACAAGAGCGATGCCTACGGTGGGCTGCGCCTACGCCCTATTGCTCAAGTTTCCTCTAAGAAAATGCTTATGAGCGATGCCTAACGGCGGCAAGCTACGCTTTGGCTCTACAATCAGTTTATTGCTATCAAAATTGATATCAAATGGCTGACAACAAGACCCCACCAAGCGAAATGATTCGCGTGCCTACTGCCTTAATTCCAGTAGTCAGAGAACTATCGCGGCTGCATCGCCAAGGGCATACAATTGCCTTGCTGCAAGGCTTGGAAGAATTGCTCTCAAAGTTTGATAGCAATATTGATATCGATGTTGCCCCAAGCAGCAAATCGGTTTTGCAGCTAGAGAAGAAGCTGGAAACCAAACTAGAGGCTATCTCCAAGCATCTGGAAAAATTGGAACGGGCTATTTCATCAACTCGATACAACAGTCAACCCAAACAAAGAAGACAAGCTAACCCATACCAACAAACCCTAGTTGAACTGCAAGCATTGCCTCCTGAAAACCTAGCACCGCGACTAGGTTTAAGTCCGTCGAGCCTCGCACCGGAAAGAGAAAAACTCACTACCAAAGAATTTATCAGTTGGACTCGTAACCGCGACCCAAGGGGCATAGGTTGGGAATGGAATCCAAAAGATGGACTTTACCATCCAGTGAAATAATTTCAAGTGCCTAAATGCTACAGCTTGAACACAAAAAACGGGGTGTTGCTTGACCACAAATAATGGAGCAAGCAGTTAAGCACATCCACGGCGTTGTCGTAGAATATAAAAGCTTCCTGAAACGACACTTCCAGGAAGCTATATTTTTATGTGAGCGTAACCCTAAAGACCAGATGGATGTTACTAATATTGAGATTGGCTCTGTAGAAATTCTGCCTGCTACTCCCCAACCTAGTGTAATTAAAAACACTAATGCTCAAGTAACTCCAGAATTGGTAGAGGAGGTAATTCGGCAATATTATTACCGCACGCCTGCGGTGGGTAATGATGAGGAGTTAATTTTGGCTTGGGCTGGAAGCCAAAACCGCGAACAAACTAAACGAAAATACTACCGATTTGGTCAAAAATTGCTTGATTGGGTACGTCATGAAGGTATACCTGATTTAAGATTGCTACAGCAGCCAAAATTACTCGAATTTATTGCTAGTTGGGGTGAGATTTCCCCTTATACTAAAAGTAACCGAGTGCTGATATTGCGATCGCTGTGGAGCTATGGGAGCGGGGAGAGTATTGGCTATTTCTTGCGGAATATTGCAAGTAGTATAAATTACGACAATTTCAGTAATTTACCGAAGGCAGAGCGATATCTAGAAGATTTCGAGATGAAGAAGCTAGCTGATGCAGCCAAGCAGTTGGGGGGTAAGTATTGGCTAGTTTTTAGTTTGATTTTTTACAGTGGGATGCGGGTTGGTGAAGTTGGTCGCGTGACGATTCCAGGTGATGAACCGGGCCAACCCAAGGAAGATTATCCGGGGTTATATTGGCATAATTTCCAGTGGTATCCCGACCCGACACCAGAGGATAGAAACCGGGGATACTATACGATTAAGTTCCGAGGCAAAGGTGGCAAGTACCGCGAGATTGGCTTAGACCATCAGACTTCGCTCGTTCTCAAAAAGTACCGGGGGATGGCTAGTGATAAGATGCCCGTGTTTGCGAATATGTCACCTGACCCAGCAAAAAAGGGGTTGCCGTTGAGCGATCGGGCAATTAAAAAGTTGATTCAGGATATATCTGAGGTGGCGAAGGTGAAGTTTTCGTGTCACTGGCTAAGGCATTCTCATGCAACGAGGGCGGTGGAGAGTAAACCGCTTTTTCAGGTGCAAGACCAGTTGGGACATAGCAAGAGCGATACTACCAAGGGGTATGTAAGAGTGAAGAAGGATGCGGGAACCGGTACAGTGCTGCCGAGATTTTGAGGAAATGTATCTCCATGCTAGACCAACTGATAGCAGCGCTTTGTATTTGCCAGATGATGATGAGTAGAGGGAGTGCGTAGCTTGCTGCCTTTTGCATCGCTTTGGGGCGTTAGAGAATTTCTACTATGCGCGGTTGTCCATCAGGATAATAAACACCCAGACAGTTGTTTTTAGTACCAGTAATTACCCAAGGATGAGTTACATAGGTGCTTTGAGTAATTCTCTTATTTGGAGCAATTAAGGCGTAAAACTTTCGTTGACCAGAGTAATCAAGCCAATATAATCTTACTGGTGTGCTTCGCTGGTTGACAAATGTAATTTCCGTGGCTATTTTTCCACTGCGGGAAATTGAAACGGATTCAGCTTCACATTGTTGGGATTGGGCATTGGCAGCAGGTACACCAGCACTTATTGTAAATGAAAGCAACGCACTGCTAATAATGGCGAAGTGAAAGCGTGTAAATTTGAGCATTAATAAGTAGCATGAAGAGTTTCACACTATTGTTTCACCTTGTTGCTTTCTCTTGGTTAACTTTTTTGGAGAGTTCGATTAATGAGGGCGATAAGCTTGCTCCACCAGACGATCGCCCAACGCTATATATTAAGTTATGCTGCAAATTTCAAATATTATCATCATCCCCGATAGCGAACTCATTCCTTAGCTGATGTCCGACTCAATCGACTGTCAACCATTGCCATTTCAAACTATTTGCAATGACTGTGCTTTTCATATCAACGTAGAAGGAGCCATACAGTGCATTCACCCTGACGAGTTTGAGGTTAATTGTTCAACCACCATTTTCTGTAATTCATTCCAAAGTGCAATTGTAATTGATAGTCCTTGTGTTTCCTTCGGTAAGGATGAAGAATAGGCTTTTACACTGCTATTCATATTACAATTGGTCAAGCCTCAATTGCATTACACTGATGACGTTTACCCATTCTCTGTACCCAGACAATTGGTCAGAACTTGCCACTTCAGTTAAGCAACAAGCCCAGTGGCGTTGTCAAAAGTGCGGGTTACAGTGCATCCCCCCAGGAGAAAACACAGCAAAACTTACACGCTCAAAACGTAGAGTGTACACGCTACAGGTACACCATTGGGACAGAAATCCAGCAAATAATCACAGAGGCAACCTTATAGCTCTTTGCAGTGCTTGTCACCTTTTATACCATAGAGGCGGTAAGTCTAATGTTTCACCGGGGCAGTTATCGTTGTGGTAAATGCGATACCTGCTTTAACTCTTCGGGTAACAGACTCAAACTCAAAAGCCTAGTCATAACGACTAGGCTTGAGTTGGGTATATTCCCAAAGGTTAATTATAGAAAGTGCGTTATATTTGCTTGTCTGTGTGTTACTACCACAGTAAAGTTAGCGATTCCGGAAAATTAAAAACGATATTACTCGATTCCAAACCAACCGCCAGTATCACCACCAGCCCAGCCGCCATTGCGTGCAGCAGCAAATGTTTGATTGCAAAGGGTTTTGAACTCAACAGCAGCACTAATATCTTTACCCTCATAACCCAAGGGGTGAAATATCCGCCCAATGTATCGACCTTGTAATCGGATTTGACCCATTACATAAATTCCACCACCAACAGAATAAATACTTCCTTCTTCATTGCGAGAATAACAAGCAATATAACCGCCATCTCGCAACATATACTTGTTGACGGTGGGCAGAATTTTCTCTGTATATCCAGGCGCTGCCCAGTTGACAACACTCCCTTCGTCACTAACGTATACCCTAAAGTCTTCTGGTAAAAGATAATTTGTCATTTGATATGCTACTGTTTCACAGAATACTGAAAACAACAGTGTAGCAGTAGTATCTCAAACTCTACCCACCTTTATATAAAACAATTTTCTTAGAGGAAAGTGGGAGCGATGCCTACGGCGGCAAGCAACGCCATTAATTCAATTCTGCTCAATATTATTAATATCTTCTTCCCAAACGATAAGTTTTCTATTTACCATCTCTTTAAAACACTCCTCTTCTAATAAACAAAGGGTGTCATCTGGTATAAGTTTCAGCCAAATTTTAATTAGGATTTTCATATTATTACAGTATTTATACTGTGGAGCTTGTGCCGTGGGCATCGCACTAATCATTAACTAAAAAGTGGTTATCTGATTTACAAAATATTAGCTCACATCCAAACTCAACAACATACACCTTTGTTAATTCAAACTTTTCTGACCTTTCAGTAAATAAACAAGTAACTGTTTTTTCTTCTTCTCTGCCAGAATTACAATATTTAAATGTTCCTGTAATAACTCTAGATTTTGTGGGTTTGTCTTCATCCATCATATTTCTCCATTTTTTAGAGGAAATTGTAGGGCGATCGCTCACTGTACTATGAAGAGTTCAATTTTAAAAGCCTTGCTGGGACTAAGTTTTAGATGATTAATTTCCTTTTTTCTGGTTTATATCGATTAATTAGACTTGGTACTATAGTTTTGAAAAATAAATTGTGATTAAAGGGGAATATGAATGGCGATTGCTATTCGACAAGCTCGTGACGACGAACTTGAAGCGCTGATTCCGATACTACTGTTGGCAGAACAATCGGAGCGTGCGCTGCGATGGGGACTTGCTAACCTCGTCGATGCTGTATATCGCATGGACGACAGCGAACACTTGGTTGGTGCAGCAACCATGAAATGGCGCAGCGACCCCTGCGAAATTATGGAACTTGGTATAGCCCCTGAGTTTCAAAGGCAAGGTTTAGGTAAAGAGTTCGTTGCTTGGTTGATTTCTTCAAGCCGCACACTCGTGACTTCCAGTCATGAGTTAGGCGCTCTATATTAGGTGTCACTTTGTGTTAAAATTGAAAGGTATTCAGCAAATTAAAGAAATTGTCATCCATCCAAAAAGCATTTAAAGTTACTCTCATACCGACACACAATCAAGAGGTCTTAATCAACAAGACGATTGGTTGTGCAAGATATGTGTATAACCGCTTTTTGGCACTAAGACAAGAGTTATATACGACTGAGCAGAAAACCTTAAACTACAATGCTTGTAGTCAAAAGCTAACTATACTCAAGAAAGAAATTGAATGGTTGAAAGAAGTAGATAAGTTTGCCTTACAGAATTCACTCAAGAATTTAGAGACAGCATACAAAAACTTTTTTGCTGACTTAAAGAAGATGAAAGGGAAAAAGGGTGTAGGCTTTCCTAAGTTTAAAAAGAAGCATGGATGTAAACAGTCTTACAAAACTAACCTGACCAACGGTAATATTCAGGTAATAGATAATCGTTTAAAGCTTCCCAAGCTAGGATGGGTAAAGTTTCATAAGTCGCAAGACGTTACCGGAAAGCTTGTAAATGTTACGATAACTCGGACTTCTTCTGGTAAGTATATTGCTAGTATCTTGTGTGAAACTGAGATAGAAAAATACCCTGAAGTTGTTCAAAATATTGGTTTAGACTTAGGGGTTAAGTCTTATCTTGTTACTAGTGACGGTGAAGTTGTAGATAATCCTAAATATTACAGAACTCAAACTCGTAAGTTACGTAAAGCTCATAAAAAACTATCCCGTAGTGCAAAAGGTAGTAACAACCGAGTTAAAGCGAAAATCAAGCTGGCTCGTACTTATGAACGAATTACAAATTTGAGAGATGACTTTCTGCACAAGTTATCAACTCGTCTAATCAAGGAAAATAGCATTATCTGTGTTGAAGATTTGCGAGTTGCCAACATGGTGAAGAACCACAAATTAGCATTGAGTATTTCAGACGCTAGTTGGTCTAAGTTCATTACCATGCTCGAATATAAAGCTTTATGGCATGACAGACTTGTGCAGAAAATCGGCACGTTTTATCCCTCCTCCCAAACTTGTAACTGTTGTGGTTTTATTAATCCACAAGTTTTGGATTTAAACTTGCGTGAATGGTGTTGCCCTAGTTGCAATAGCTATAATTTGAGGGATAAAAACGCAGCACTGAATATATTAAGCGAAGGTTTGAGATTATTAACCGCCGTCGGTACGCCGGAGGTTATAAAAAACGCCTGTGGAGAACTCGTCAGTCCTGAAGTGATTCCGGCAGAGATCATTGAAGCAGGAATCACGCGACTTTCAGTCGTGTGAGGTTCAATCAAGAGGCGAGGCAACGCGGCAAGAGACAGATACTCGTCGGCACGTCTAATTCAAGTATCGCCAACATTGCTTTTTATCAAAAGTGCGGATTTCGGATGGATCATGTGCGCCAGGACTACTTTTGGTATTTACCTGAGCCAAGCTACGAAAACAGCATTCAGATTCAGGACTTGCTCGTATTTCGTTTCGATTTGGTGCCATCCTCAACTAGGAAAAACAAACTGAAAGAGGAAAAGCAAATTAGGGGTTCAGCTGGGATACCTGCAAATTGGGACACGTTGTAAAGTTTTGTAACGCATAGAAAGCGAAACCCTTGATATACAGTCAGAATAGCTTTTGTTGAAAGCGTTTACTACTCAACTTCCTGCCAGCCCTCAATAGTCGCAAGTAAAATGTTAACTAGTGGATGATCAACTGCTTCCTTAAATGCCTCAGTTCCTCCTGCCTTGAGCGCATTAATGATCCTTGCTTTCAGTGTTGGGTTATTTTTAATTTCCTCAACTGCTTTAGCTACAACTGCTAGTTTTTCCGTCTCACTCGTAGTGGGGTTAGTTGCTTCCAGTTGCTTAAAGAGTTTCTGAATATCTGCTGCTGCTTCAGCAAGATTTTGCTTTTCTTCTAACTCGTATATATACTGATTAGCTTGCTGATGACCATTATCCTGAATTTTGTTAGCAAAATTAGCAATTTTAGCTTGACTCATGTCATTATGAAATGTTTCTGACACAGATTTGTCCTCTAGGGTTAAACTTTGAATAAAAAACTTTTGTTCTTTATAGGCATCATTAATTGTGAGTGCTTGGATATTTGATCCTGAAATAGCCTTTTTCTGTTGAGGTAAACATAAATTTTTGACAATTAATAAAGCATTATTCCAAAAACTATGATTTCTCTGAAGATAGGATAAAATTAATTGGATTTGTTCAGCTTCTTGAAGCATATCTTGGCTTTCAAATAATTCCTTCCCTTGAAGAAAACTTTTTATTGCTTTATTTCGTTTACCTTGTTGATAAAAAATATATCCTTGTCCTGTATAAGCTACTGCACAATTATTGTCTAAATTAATTGCTTCTTGAAAAAGTATAAGAGCAGCTTCAAATTCATCTGCATTTTTAAAATCATTTCCCAATATAGCATAGGCTACCGCAACTCCATCATTATCAAGCTCTAATCTCTGCTGTAACTTGTCCAAAAATTTATGACCTTTAAAACTAATGCGACCATCTACTTGAATATTTTTATTTAGTAATTGCTTGTAGCTCTGTATCTTTTGATCATAATTTTGACAATGCTTAAGAATTTCAAACTCAATCAGCGTTGCTTCTTCTAAAGAGATACCAAGCATTTTTTGGTACTCTGTTAGTTGATAACGAGCATTATCTGTTAAATTACCATCTAAAATTTCATAATATTTATATACCAATTGTTCAACTTGGTCTCGATATTCTTGAATTATATTTTCTGCATTTTTCATTATATATTAAATCAATTTTTAGCAGATAACCAAAACTAAACTCCTTACCTTTTACGGTTTAAATCATCTTTTTTATAATCATCAATAAGATAATTTATGACCTTTATGGACACTGCTGTACTGGCTCCAATTAAAATTCCTTGCCTGACTTTATATCCTCTACTTGACCACAAATCTCCTTTTTTGATTAGTTCTTTGTTAAGATATTTATTTAAGTCTTCAGTAAGTTCTTTGTTAATAAATGAAGAAAAAGATTTATTTACTGCTTTCTTTTCATTTTTTAAGAAAAATATATCTTCAATTGATAAACTGTCGTTTTCACTGTCGTTTCCATTTATTAATTTTCTAGTTCTTGCATCTAAGCTATATGAAATAAAACTAGCGATTAAGAATTCATCTGTAACTTTATCGGCTGCTAATTTTAAAGAAGCATCCATTAAATTTTTAGGAACTTTATTGCCAATTTTTATAGATAGTGTGTCGTTTAATTCTTGATAAATGTTAGTGGATAATTTAGAAAAGTAATATTTTTCAAACTTTCCGTATAATTTTTCATCTAATATTTTATCGTTTTTAAATTTCAGCTTTTGAGGTAAATCTCTATAAATTTTTTCGGTTAAATATTCATATACAGTTTTAGTATCATCAGGTATTACTTCAGTCTCTGTAATTATTTTATCTGTAAGTTCTTGCTTATATCTTATATAAGATTTGCCAGTGAGATCCTTAAATTTTTTCTCTCTAGCTATAAACTCTATAAACTCTTCTTGTTCTAAAAATACTGGTTGAGATTGCAATGAAAACTTAATTTTATATTTTTTTGCAGATTTACTATTTGCAATTTTCTTTATTGGCGAACTAGAAAGGCCTAATGAACGAACAGTTCTCCCTAACTCTACTATGTCACGAACTTCTTCTTGCGAACTTTTTTTGATTTTTACTTTGACTGTTTTCCGAATAATTTCTTTTTCACCTTCTTTAGCTATTTCACTTTTTAATATTCTTTGGCAACCATAGAGTGTGAAATTACTAAATACGCTAATTGCAATAATAATAGATATAAGATTTACTTTTTTTAACATTTTATTTATTCTATTAACGCTTATTTTTAATCATTATCGCCCTCTTGTAGAGAGGTTATGAATTATTTTAAGTGTTTTCACGGTTATTAGCTGGATTTATTGATGAGCAAGTTGGTAAATTAATAAAACACATTCCGCAACATTTATTTACAACGTGTCCCAATTTACACGTATCCCGGCTTTACCCCAATTAGGTATGAAAACTAAGGGTAGAATTAGTTCTTCGGGATGAAGAGGGAGAATGGCAGCAATAATGGTTCCCACTTAAATCTGCCTGCTCACCGAAAAATTTACAGTTAATTGAGATAGTAGCCTAGATATAGATATGGTTACTTTAAGCTTGAGTGACTAGTGTTATGTACATTGAATCATTATCGATAGCAACCCTATTAGGGAAGCGATCGCTGCTGCACTCAACTAACAATTTTTCACTCATAAGAAAGGAGATCCAGGGTGCGTAGTTTACCGCCGTAGGCATCGCCTTTTCTTAGAGGATAATCAGATACTTGAGGGGAGCATTAGGGCAGAACTGTTCCACGTCTTTTGAGTGCCGTATATTTACAGTTGTCCAATAACATACAAGAATATTGCAAATTAGTAGCTATACCTCGATACATGAAAAGTTTCATCTGTTATGTTACTCTGCTCTTATTTGGCGCTAGCTTACTAGCTAACAGTCGCAGTACTGCCAATGAATCATCTATTACTAGCAATAGTCTCGTTGTTGCAGAAACTACGAGTAGTGAAGAATTCATCGCTAGGGGTACAGAACCCTTTTGGAGTGTTACTGTGAGCAAGAAGGCAATTGTCTACTCTTCGCCAGACACAAAACAGCAAACCTTCTCCTATGTTGCACCTCTAAAAGCAGAGGCGCGTCCCGCAGACTTGGTGCGAGTTTACCGACTTCAAGGCAAAGGCAACAATATCTTAATCATCAAAAAAGTCGATGCCTGTAGCGATGGTATGTCAGATAAAGAGTATCCATACTCGGCAATTTTTATCCTGGGGAATAAGGTTTTAGAAGGTTGTGCTGAGAAAAAATGATGCCCCATCTGCAAATTTAGCCTTTACCGCCAAGGCATTCACGCAGCGTTCGCCCGTCCCCAGAATTGTGCAGTAGACAAACGTATACTACAACTGTATTATTAATATAAGTCTCAATTACAAATACTACAAGCCTTCAATGATCAGCAGATTCTCTTCAACCATTAGTAGCACGGTGCATTGCCGACCCAACAAGGGTTTAGGCAGAGTATTCGCGCTGTTTGCGTTTGAGGAAATATATCTGTTTGCCGCCGATAAATCTGCAAGTGTTGGCATTTTCGGAGCAATTGCCGGATGGCTGAATCTAGATCAACTTATCCAAAGCGGGAGGTGCAAGTGTTTTATAGCACCAACATAGGGCAAAAAGTATCAACTACCTGACCCCCGCTCCTGTTCACCAGAGGCGGGGGTTATTTTTTGAGGAGTGAATCAGTGATGCAAGCTCAACCACACATATTACAAAATTCGGTGGTGGTCTTCTCTAAGAACTACCTACCACTGGCACGTATCAACATTAAACGAGCAATCGTGCTGTTAGTCACAGGTCAGGCAGAATCGTTGGATTTTGGCAGTACAAAGCAGTGGGAAGTACGCTCACCCAGTGTTGTACTACAAGTTCCCGAACATATTCGCTTGACTATGGGTAATCCCGAACGCCACTGGAAAGTACCACCTGTAAATCGGCGTGAAGTACTCAAGCGAGACAACCACACTTGCCAATACTGCGGCAGCAGCAAGTGTCTGACGCTCGACCATGTAATTCCCCGCTCAAAAGGTGGGCAGCACAGTTGGGACAACGTTGTAACAGCGTGTGAGAAGTGTAATTCAATCAAGAGCGATCGCTTACCGCATGAAGCTGGAATGGTACTCAAAAGCAAGCCCAAAGCCCCAATTCACCCAGCAGTTGCATTTGCTGAACAATTTTGGAACGCACAACGCCTGAGTGAATCTGAGTAATTTACTTCAAACTCAATCAGAGAGGGCAATACCGCGATTACGTAACACTGCCCCCTCAGTTCTTTCAAAAAGTTTGTAGTATGCCCTTGACATCTTGTAATACGTTATGTAGTATAAATGTAGTGAAGCACTACAGCCTCTCAAAAAGGCATAGCGCAAACACTTCTGAACCATGAAAACTAAATAATTGCCATCCAACGTGGGGGTGTAGCTTAGTCCGGTTTAAAGCAGTCGCCTGTCGAGCGAAAGACCGTGGGTTCAAATCCCATCATCCCCGTGTAGCCTTGTGGACGAATAGATAAGTCGTTCTGATTCTCAGTCAGAGAGAAGCGGGTGCAACTCCCGTCAAGGCTTCCAAATGAGGATGTAGCTCAGTCGGAAAGAGCGCTTGTTTCCGAAGCAAGTGGTCACAGGTTCGATTCCTGTCGTCCTCGTAGTATGTCCAGGTCGCCTAACGGTAGGGTATTGGTCTGCAAAACCGACTGTGCGAGTTCAATTCTCGCCCTGGACTCCAAACGTTGCAGTGTAGCGATTTACGGCAAAGCCCCAAGCTCATAACTTGGTATATGCGAGTACCCTTCGGGAACGCTGGCGCGAACGACTCTCGCCACTGCTACCAAATGCACAGATGGTGTAATGGTAACACCACAGTCTCCAAAACTGTTGTTCTGGGTTCAAGTCCTAGTCTGTGCGTTGCCGTGTCCTGACCGAAAAAGCTTACATACTCGCCTAATGGTAAGGCAACTGTCTCTAAAACAGTCTATGCAGGTTCAATTCCTGTGTGTGAATCAACAGCTTTTTCAACTTACATGGCATACATGGTGCAGAAGCGAAGTGGCCGAGCGGCACGTCTTTCAAGCGTGTAATTAGCGGGTTCAAGTCCCGTCTGCACTACCAAATTCATGGGTCGGCTCGCCTACTGGTGTGGGCAACGGTCTGTAAAACCGCCGCGTTTGCGTTGCTGGTTCAATTCCAGCCCGTCCCATTCTGGAGAGATTGCTATCGGCAGGGCAAGCTGTTTGCTAAACAGTCGTGGGATTCAGCATCTCACTGTGGGTTCAACTCCCTCTCTCTCCGCCTTATGAGAACGTGGTGTAACTGGATAACACATCAGTCTACGAAACTGAAGAGTGAAGGTTCAAGTCCTTCCGTTCTCGCCTTATCCCCTGGTAGCTCAGTTGGTAGTAGCGTCTGTCTGAAGAACAGAAGGTCGTCGGTTCGATTCCGACCTGGGGGACTGGCACATTGCCCCATAGCTCAATGGCAGAGCGACGCGCTGTTAACGCGGGGGTTGTAGGTTCAAATCCTACTGGGGCAGCCATTTATTGGGAAGTAGGCAAACAGGCAAAGCCGTCGCACTTTGAATGCGAAGTTTGAGGGTTCGATTCCTTCCTTCCCAGCTTATACTCCTGTAGCCCAACTGGAAGAGGCGGCTGTCTCAAAAACAGTCTGTGTACGGGTTCGACTCCCGTCAGGAGTACCAGATATCGGGATGTAATTCAGTGGTCTAGAAGCCTTGTTTTGGGGACAAGGAGCCGTAGGTTCAAATCCTACCATCCCGACCATTTGCCCTTGTGACGAAACTGGCAAACGTGCTGGTCTTAGAAACCAGATTTTGTGGGTTCAACTCCCACCAAGGGTACTGGGCATTTGCCCAACTATACTCCCGTGGCGAAATTGGTAAACGCTTCCGTTTGAGGGACGGAATTTTTGCAGGTTCAATTCCTGTCGGGAGTAACAAATTGGGTCGTTGGCAGAGCGGGTATGCAGCCGCCTTTTAAGCGGATTCATCCAGGTTCAACCCCTGGGCGACCCATCCAATCTTGGGCGTTTGGCAGAACGGTTATGCTCCTGACTCTTAATCAGGCTGACACAGGTTCGACCCCTGTAGCGCCCACCAAAACTTACCCCTGTAACCCAAGTGGAAGAGGTGCCAAACTTAAAATTTGGAAGTTGCTGGTTCAAATCCAGTCAGGGGTATCGCGGAGATAGAGCTATGGTGCGCTCTGGGGTCTCATAAGCCTTCACATACCGGGTTCAAATCCCGGCTCCGCTACCAAATGCTGGTGTAGCTCAATGTGGCAGAGCAATTGCCTTGTAAGCGATGAGTTGCAGGTTCAACTCCTGTCACCAGCCCCCAAATGCGATTGTGGTGTAATGGCAGCATCAGAGTCTTCCAAACTCACGGTACGAGTTCGAGTCTCGTCAATCGCTTTCTTAGCCCTGTAACTCAGTTGGGAGAGTGCCTCTCTTACAAAGAGGAAGTCGCGGGTTCAATCCCTGCCGGGGCTACCAATTTATGGGAGTGTTGCCTAATGGATAAGGCATCGATCTTCTAAATCGAGCAATGTAGGTTCGACCCCTACCACTCCTGCTCATGGGTTCGTAGCTCTAATTGGGAGAGCGCCTGTTTTGCACACAGGAGGTTGTGAGTTCAAGCCTCACCGAATCCACTCTTGGTGTCTGAAGCCAAAGCGGTCGCGGCGCTGGTTTGTGGAACCAGTCATAACGGGTTCAAGTCCCGCCAGACACCCCTTATATGGAAGATGCTGCTCAAGGGAGGGCAACTAGTCTTGAAAACTAGAGCAGGGTAATACCTGGGGGTTCAATTCCTCCATCTTCCGCCTTCCACCTGAAGCCGAAAAGTGAGGCGCTGTGCTGATAACACAGATTATTGAGGGGCAGTACCTCCCAGATGGATTTTTCAATAAGGATTTTGAGAAGCAGTGCAAGCCATACATAGACGCGCAGTGGCTTGCCAACAAGCATCGCCACATTCAGCTTTTACTGGACTGCGTAGTTTACCGCCGTAGGCATCGCCTTTAAGTCACATAGTTAAAAACTCAAATATCTAAAAATTTAACTTTTCAAGTTTTTGAATATCTGAAATTTCAGGTACGCAAATTTAGCCATTGCTCTAGCAAATCTTGAACAAGTTCGCTAAACTCCCGCTTTTCGCCATTCTGACTGGACTTTAACAGTTCAATTTTGACTGCTGTGTGAGTATTTCTTTTAATGTAAGCAGTTACCTGCTCATAGTCAGGGTCAGAGCGTTTGGCTTTGGGTCGTCCCCGTTTTGGCGGTTCGGTTTGCAATTGGGCAACTGGCTTGAGTTCTACCTTTTCAGGTTGTTGAACTTCTGGCAATTGAATTTCTGTTTCCTGGCTTTGATTTTCTGGCTCCGGTTCAGGTTCACGACCCTTTGCTGCATCCAAAATACCTTTGAATTTGCTCACTTCATCACCTCCTGACCGATGCTTTGATAATCTCGCCAAGCAATTTTGGCGCGTGGGTCAGAAATTTTGTTAACTGGTACACCAGCTAACGCGGCTTTTTGAAAGGCAACTGCATCACGGACACTACTCTTAAATAGAGGTAATCCAGCCTCAGTTAACATTGCCCTTGCTTCTTCTCCATCTCGCCGGGGTTTAGGTGGAATGCGAGTAATAAGGATGCGAAATTTATCAGCACCTAACGAATTGAGAGTAGTAACAGTCTGCATGAGGGCATCAAGTGATAAAGCATCCGGGGTAGTAGGAAGCACAAGTAAATCACATCCTTCCACAAGTGCTTCTAAATCTTCCTGTTCCGGTCTTGCTTGGGTATCAATGATAATGTGCTGGTAATTCTTCGCATACTTTGCAGCTTGCCGCTCATCAATCACTTTGAAGGGCAGAGCGCCACGTTTTGACCAACCGCTAGCAGAACGGTTTGGGTCGCCGTCAATAAGAAGTGTCTCGCCAAAGGCTTGTAAGTAAGTAGCTAAATGAACTGCTGTTGTGGTTTTCCCCACCCCTCCCTTGAAGGATGCAACTGTGATAATCATGGTGATATCTCAAATATTGAGTTTTTCAAATGCTGAAAACTTGAATTGTTAAATCTCTAAGTTTTTGCGTACTCAAAAACTTAACCCTCTGCGAATGTTATTACTGTACCAGCTATGCTCAGGCTTTTAAATACTTACATTTTTAAACTTTTGAATATTTGAGTACGCAAAAATCCAAAAACCTGTAAACAGTGCATTATTCTGATTCAATTTTAATTGGCTAGCAATAGTTGATTTAAAGGTATTGAGCATTCTTGCTTGTCGCCCCAGCATTTACGAGCGATCGCTATTCCCCTGAAGACAGCTTTCAAAACATAGCTTCGGAAGTGGGAACCAAAACCCGTTTCCTTAATTTCAGCTTGTGTAGCGATCGCCTGCTGTGCCAATTCCTCTAAAGACAATTGCTGCTGATATTTTTGATGAAGTTGCCAGAGATGCGAACGCTGGTTTTCTGAAAGTAGCGGCCAAACTTCATTAATCTCGGCTTGGCTCACCGCAACTTCTCCCCAGTTAGAAATTTTTAGTAGTTTTTCAATTACCGCTTCTCTTGGTTGCTGATTTTCAACTGGTAACTCAACCGAGATGCCTGCTCTGGGCGTAGCCATCGCCTGATTTCCTGAGTTATGAGTGATGACCATTGACTCGACTTCTTCTGTTAGCGTCTGTGTTTTCTGCTTTGCGTACTGCTCTTGTAATGTAGTCAGCGTATTAATTTCGGTTTCTGTAACTGCTGACAATTGGCAATTGGGAATTGTTGCAAGTGCAAGGGCCTCTAGTTTTGCTTTGGCGGCTTTTTCTCTGGCTAGGATATCGCGCTCTACCCATGCCGTGAAAACTTCCTCTCGGCGATCGCTAACGGGAACAGCGCGACCATCGACAAAAACCAGATTCCCCTCATCATCTTTTTGGAAGTCTGGCGCGGCGGCACCGTAAATCCAGACTTGGTTGCCTCGTGTTCCCTCTCGCCGCAATCGGGGGAATTTATACCCAGTAAGAGACGCTAGTTTTTGACAGACTTGCATGGGAGTATTTAGAAGAGCAAACATATTACTCTTAGCGCCAAGAATTAAGCTCAAATCGGACTGATGAGTTTTTGCTTTCTCAAATACTGCTTGTGCTAATGGGTGATTGTTGCTCAATCCGTCCGTTTCTCGAAGCTCTTTGTACCCAATCCAGTCTAAAGCATCAATTTTTTTCCCAATAAAGCTTTTATTAGTATCAGGAATGAAATAATCTCCACCGCCATTTTTTAAAGCGGTAGACATGACGTTTATTTCTCTATCCGGTAGAAATTCCCTACCCACGCCAAGGTAGTAATCTAGTCGAATTATAGAATACCAGTTTTTATCATCTTTCTCTACTAATTCGGGAGTAACGGTCACGTTATAACGCCTTTCAATCTCACCTTTTCTGTGTTTTAACTGTTCGGACTCAGTTTTGCAATTCTGTTTATCTAGTTTCAAAAACTGTTCATCTGTAATGCTTTCAGATGCGGTGACGTTTTCACAGTGTCCCGCATATTCTGATTTGCAGTTTTTGTAAATTTCTTGCTTAGTAGTTTCTACTTCTGCGGGTTCAGGTAACTCATCTGCGCCCACTTCACAGATGATATGTCCCTCAGATTTCAAATCACTAATAATTTGCGATTCATAGCTATTCATCCCATCATTGATGATTGCCCCTAACTTCGCCCAAGTATTAATGCAAATGCTCTCAAAATTGCCTTCTATCGATTCCTCAAATCCCAAATCAACGAGCTTTTTAATATTGGCTTTATTCTTGATGTACTCACCTGCTAGTAATGCCTTGACACTATTGGAGCCATTGCCTACCCTATTGATGCCTACTGGATTAAGCCAGATGTAACGAGGGACTGGAGGGCGGTAACGTGATAAATGCTGTCTGACACCATCGGTAGTTTGTACGCCTTGAAAAATCCCAAAAACATAATCAAAATGCTTTTCTTCAATTGATACCCCAGTCTCAATGGTCGAGGTAGTTAGAACGAGGTCATAGTTTTTAATTACCTCATTTAAATCATCTGTACAGCCAAAAGCCGGATGACCAAGGGTAGTTGTACTTTTAGAATCAATTCGTAAAATTCTCAGATGTGGCAGAAGTTTTTTATAGTACGCCTCCAAATTGCGAGAACCCCATTTAGAACTAGCCCGTTGTCCAGACAAAGCAACAAAGCACTTATCCCCATTCTCTAGTTTTTGGGTCAGGATTTTTACTAATTGTGCTGGATTATTACCCTGTACTAAATTTACCTGCCAAGGCTCTACAAACTTAAATGTGTTTTCCACGAGAAAAGTGTCAATCTCTTGCCCGATCAGCCCTTTGATAAAGTCAATACCAATATCGTTTAAGTCAGCATCGGCTATGAAGATTTTCCCACCATAATTAACAACATTTTGTAGCAGGCGTTTGAAATTTTTGATGATGGCTACGCGATCGGTCTGACAAGTCGAACTGCTCAACAAATGCCAGATTAGCTGCATGATTTCATCCAAAATCAACCAGCAGCCTTTCCACTCATCAGGGTTAAATTTGGCTTGGCTTTTTGGATGTAAGCTATCAATTACTAACCCCATTCCGAAATGTGAGCCTTGCTCAGTCTGCTTCACTTCGGTAATGAAAGGTAATCCCAGTTTTTTTACAAGCTGGGTTGCCAGTTGCACCCGATGGGTAATTACTAACACTCTCCTCTCACCAGCGCGAATTATCGGGTCAGTTAGCCACTGAAGCAAGTGAGTTTTACCTGTGTTCTTTGGCGATTTCAAGCCTATTAGCTGCTTACCCAAAGGAATAGCCAACTCACCCAAGTAACGCTGATTTAAGTTCAAATCTGGGGTGTATGTGAGCCGCCTTAGTTGCTTGGTGTTCCACTCATCTAATTTCAGAGCATCGCAGTAAATAGTATCAAATTGGTCGCGGCCGTAAGCGGCTAGTACATCATCAATTCCTTTGCCTAATGCCAAATGCCACCCCATTACTCGGACTTCACAACCACGCAAAGATAAAAGCTTGGCAGTTTTAGCGATCGCACCATTCACGCTTCTAACCGTGGTGCGCTTTACATCGGCATCGAAACAGAAATAAATTCGCCTGCCTGATTGAGCATAAGTGGCTAACTGTGGGATTAGGTACGGTGCGCCGTTATTTTCGCCGTATTCATCCTTTGGTTGGCGACGGCCTCCCCATACTCCGGGTATACCAATGGCGACATAACCACAAGATAAGATTGCAGCTGCTTTTTTAGCACCCTCGCAGATGATAACGGGAATTTGGGTATTCTCTCTCACCCATCGCCAAAAATCACCAAAAGGTAAACTTTGGTAATTTTCTGGTAGTGCCACATCGTAGCGGCGGCTAATTAATTCCCAGATCCGGGCGGGAATCCGTAAGGCAAAAATTTCTGTGTCAACTTTGGGGGGATGCTCATACTTAATTGCCTTGCTGTTACCCTCATCTATTCTTGGCGTGTTGGGCTTGAAGCATCCCCAATCGGAATCTTCACCAGTGATAATATTTATTCCGCTACACCACCAACCACCATTAGAGAGGTGAGCATATCGCCGCATATCCCCATCGCGTAGCCGCCCATCGTTGCGGCGGCTGATTTTATCGGAGTAGAGCAAGTAATCAAAAGCGGCATTCCCTGACAGCGATTTGAAGTTAAGTGCCGCTATCTCACTGTCAATCCCACTCTCACCCCACTCTTGCCAGTGGCTTGCTTCAAAATCTTCTCTGGCTGGCAAAGTATAAGGTGCGGATGGCTCTTTGAATCCTTGATAATTACCCAGTGCTTGAATTTCGCTATCATGGTGATGGCTACGCCCAGAGCAGGCATCGCCTTGCGCCATGTCATTTTGGTTGTCGGCTACAACAACTTGATGGACTTTTCCATCTCTGGACTCAAGTCTTGAGACTTCATGCAAAGCCCAAGGGGTACTTCTGAGCTTACCTCGCTTGTTGAATTTTCTAAAAACCTGCCTTAGTTCTTGATTTAGTGATTTTTGGGGTGAGGCTATCTTGCCGAATCCTTTGTGATTCATACTGCCACCCCTCCAACCTTGGCTTCAATTTGGAGAAGTACGGCGGCCACCTGACCACTAAACATGCCAAGCTTTACTAATCGCTGTAAGTAAAAGGACTCCTCTAAGTTGAGGTTAGGCGATCGCAGTAAATCCGGGTCGGGGCATGGTCTTAGAGCAACGTCACAGCAACCCGCTTTTAAATATTTGGTGCTAGTTCGGCGATTGCTTATATGGTTTGATAATTCCGAAATTCGAGATTCTTGATTGTTGCGGAAAGTTTGCGTTAGAATATTAGGCTTTTCATTCGCAAACCCCTGTCTGTCAGAAGTGAGGGGTTTATTCATTGGGTTGTCCTTTGTTGGTTTGGACAGCCCCTTAACTTTTAAATTTGCAGATTGTAGGGATTAGTCGGTAAGCTTGAAATAGTTATAAATTTAATTAGACTTGCTGGTTGCAGAGTCTGGGGGCTGAAACGTCTAGTAAACGTTTCTTTGTGCGCTGCTTTTGCTTACCGTGGTGGATTGATTGACTAATCTAATCCCTGCGATCGCACTCAAAAAGCTGAGGGCTGTGTAGCTAGCATTTTTTTTGCTAGTTATTTTGTGAACTCTAGATGAATTAAGCTAAGATTTTATATCTTTTGTGTAGTCCTCAAAAATACAAACTATTGGTAAGGGGATCGCATACTTTGGAAATCTCTTCATATACCAGTACCGCCATTGCGTAGCTTGCCGCCTTTTGCATCGCGGAGTATCCGTAAAACTTCTTCTAAAAGTACTGTCTGACTGGGCAAGGTTCTATTTTTGTTCGCCTCAAATCGCTCAACTCTACGATAGATTAGAGCGATCGCGGTGCTATCTGTTTCACTCATTGTCCGCTTTTAGTCCCTGTTCAAATTCATCAACAGCCTGAATTGAATCTGAAATCGTAATGCATTGCTCTAGCAAGGAAATGTCTAATCCTGGCAGTATTTCGCTTGCTGCCCTAAGCTCATAGCCATAAGTATCAGGGTAAATGGTGGCAAGCTCAGTCTGGGAATTGTCCCGTAGGTGGTATAGCTTAAACTGGTTTCTCTCCCAGAACCAAACCTCTGCAACTCCTAATCTTCGGTAGATTTCCAATTTATGTATGTTGCCACTGGTGAGAACTACTTCTATGGCTAAGTCCGGTACACTTTTCTCTTCACCTATGCAGTAACATTCGTCTGGTTCGGCACCTGCTTTTTTTGCTTTGTTTCTAAAAGTAGAACTTCCCATAGGTACAAAACGAATGCGTTTGCTGTAAAAGAAACGCTCTAACAGCATTCCTAAATTCGTTTTGATTTTTTCATGCCTGATTGATGGCGACACTATCTCTAATATTCCATCTAAATAAGTAACACGGTAATGAGAGTTGTTTTCTAGTTTGACTAGTAGCGCTTCATAGCTTTCCCAACTTACGCCACTGCTGATAAACCTTTCCTCTGGGTCTGAGGTATGACCCAATTCTGGCTCATCAATTAGTTCTTTAAGACTGCTGACCATTGTCAATTCTCCCGTTTTATCTTTTGGCGAAACCGAATAGCTCACCGTAGGCATCGCATCTCAAGGTAAACGCCCAACTAACTGAACTAAGATTGCTTCTAAGCTTGCCAATGCAGCATTTGTAGTCCGTTGATGCTCCTCAAAGTTACGTTGGTGCTGTTCAAAATTACGTTGATGCTGTTCAAAATTGTGTTGTAAATTTTCTGTACTTTCCCGTAATTCCAAAACCACACCGTCCAGCACAGCACTACGAGCTAAAACACTGGTGGCAGTTTCGATAAATGAGTCTAGTTGTTGCTGAGTATTAGCTTGCTGTCTGGCTAGATTCTCAATCAGCTGTCTTGTGTCCTCTGGCTGTGCGTGGGTCATGCTGATTTCTCCTGTTTATCTTTATCCTGTACTGCTTTAGCGAGTAGAGTAGCTGCAAGATTGCTAGCACTTCTATTTTCTTCTTTTGCCCATTCTTCAATTTTTTTAAGAGTGGTGTTGTCTGAGAAATAAACAGTCAATCTATCGCTGGCATCGGGATTATTTGTTCCGTTGAGCTTTGGTTTGAAATAGTTAATTAAAGCTGTTTCTATCTGTCCTAATAGTTGCGTATCGCTACACTCAAGCCATGCAATACGGGTTTTATCTCCCATTTTTGTGAACTGTTTGCGTCTATTGTGCGCTTTCAACCTTTGAGTAAGGTTCTTAGTTTTGCCAATATAAGCAATCTCATCTTCACTAAAGACAAAGTAAATAGCTTGATAACTGGGCAATTGTAAATAATTGTCTAATGGCAGTGATGGTAATTTAAAAGGGTTGATGGTTTTTACATTCATGCCGCTCCTTTGCCTCTATCAGTTTTAGATGAGTGGGCTTCGTTTTCTGTTACCCAAGTTTCTACTAGCTCAAGCAAAACCTCATTCATGCTTACACCTTTGAGAGCGCAGATTGACTTGAATCTAGCCCTCATAGATTCAGGTAGAAACATTTTGTAAGTTACTTGTTTTTCTTCAGTCACAACAGATTTACCACATTTACATACCTTTGATTATCCCCTTAAGGATAAATCAAGTCATTAGGGTAAATGGGTGTATTGCGTTATTAACGTGGTTAGGGTTATAGTAGCATCTAAGGCAATCGATCAACAACAAGCCACTAATTAGCGTCCTACGAGTACCCCAACGACTTACAGAGTAAGGGGTTTAGCGATTAGGATCGACATTGTGATGTGTACTTATTCTGATTGCTAGCTAGTTACTATCTGATTCACATTGATTACTGTAGTAAACCCATGAAACCTAGACGGAGCAAACATTCTACAGACCTAGACTCCTTCCTTGATTTCCCATCTACCAAGACATATTTAGCTGAGGTCTTGGGTGTTAGCCGCTCGACTTTGGTCACTTGGGAGAATTTAGCCTTCTGGAGAATCCCCAGTTTCAGAGATGCTTACCCGAAAAAAGCCGACAACACTCACGATCGGGAGTCGCCCTTGTCGCCATATCAAGCATGGGTTTTGGGGAGAGTAGGGCGATTAATGGCTCAACTCCGACGCAGCGATCGCGTCAAAGGCTATATCGCCAAAAACCCGAATGATTTTTCTAGATACCGCTATCAGCAAGCATTCCAGCAAATCCAAAAAATCCAAAAGGGAGCGTAAATCATGGCAACACGGAAGAGAACCACAGCACCAACAGCAGACACAGTAAGCATTCATGATGCTTGCTTAAGATATATGACCACGGAACAGAGCTTGAGACTGGCTTTAAGCCATGTTCGCCCTGATGATTTCGACACTGTAAAGGCAGTTTCGGAATTAGATTTAGAAGCGATCGCCTCATACTTTCAGCCAGAATTACCAACTGTGGCTAGCACCTCAGAGTTACCTGAAAATTCACAAAATTTAACACAGCAAACATCTGAGCCAGCTACAGAACAGCCACAAAATGCCCTATCCCTACAAGGGCAACAGCAACATCTAACAGCCCCTACCCCCGGCTCAAGCCCTAACGCCCAAATGACGCTGATTGAACAGCTAACTAGGCAGGCATCAGAAGAAATTGCAGCAGTAGACGCTATAGCCCAAGTTAAGAACCAACTGATTCTAAATAACTTGGCTGTGCGAGATACGGAACTAACAGAGAGTATCAATCAGCACTGGCAACACCAAAAGCAAGGATATTTGGGAGCGATTAGAGATTTGGCTGGACTTGCACAACAAAAGCCAGAAGTTACCCCAGATGAAACTGACCTGACCCAAGAAATTGAAGGCATCATCACCGAACTGGGAAAAAAGCTAATCGCGTGAGAGCGATCAACATCCTGTTATCTCCCCTCGACTTTGTTAACTGGTTATTAGAAAGAGTACTAACGCCATGACTTTTACAATTTCCGGCATTGAATCAGAGGTAAATATGAGCGGTAATTCCTTACCAGAGCTAGTTGCTCAAGCTCAGGAATTACTTGGGCAAATCCGCCAGCATCCACAGTTTAAAGGCTTGCGTTTTGATTGTGATATAGCTCTTGGTGACGTTAAGCAATATTTCAACTACTTGGAATGGGCTGCTAATGCTGAGTTAGAAGTATTTCGGTTTGAAGGTTTTACAGAATGATTTTCGGTGGCAATACAAAGCAATCGCTGCCTCGGACAAAGTAAGCGCTCGCCTGTGAATAGCAAATGGAATGCAGTCTCCGCCGATGAAAACTACAGAAAAATTATCTTATGAATACAGAACAAATCAAAGCAATTCTGAGAGGTTGTTCAGCATCCTTACAAGTAGTTTTGAGCGATGCTAACTATCAGAAAATCCAACAGCATGAATATTTTTCAACTAACAATGATTTGATGTTAGGCGACGCAGTTCAAGCACTAAATGAGGTGTTAGCGGCTATTGATGATGTTGAATATCTAGCTCTCACAAAGCTCAACTAATTTGCTAAAAAATATCAAAGCCATGACGCATATTCAGATAAGTTCGCTGATTGGCTTTTTTAATTTTGCAATCCCTTATTAGCAATATGGACGAACTAAATAGTCAAATTGAGAATGCAAAGACGGATGAGAAAGAGCTAAACAAAGTCCTGAAGAAATATGACTTAGATGAGGAATTAGCACTTGAGTTTAGCGAAATAGACAAGGCATTTAGGCAATTAGAAATTAAGTACCAATCCCTACTAAACACTAGAAAATTTTTGAACAATGGCTAAAATCGACACTACAAAAGCAGCGGCTCAAGCTGTAGCAGAAAAGCTGGCAAGAGGTAAAGTCAACTCACCATCTAGCACTAACTCCGTATCTGCTACACCTACCACATCTACTGCCATTCCTATAGATAGCCGTATTCCTGGATTGTTGACCGTCACGCCGGATTTAATACCTGGAATGATGCCACCATTCCAGGCGAATCATTATCATATTTCAGATCCACTTAATCCTCCTGAAACTCTCCCACAGGCAAGCCAAAGTCAGCTAGATATTGGGATGAAAATCTATGAAGGCTCTACACGGGCGCTCAAATTGACGGGAGCAGCGCTCGACCTGACACGCGAAAAATTCACTGTTATTGGTAAACACTCAAAGGCTTTTGGTGCTGGCATCCAAGCCGCTACCGAGATTGAGAAAGTCAAAGGGAATTATTTAGATTACCTTAATCAAAAAGAAGTAACTACCCAAAAATCAGTTGTTTTAGATGTCAACCAAGTGAAGACGGTTGCCGATACAAGCATTTCCGTTCATAGCAAAGACGAACTAAATCAAAAACTGTTGCAAGCCTCCATTAAAGCTGAGGAATCACGGCTAAAAACTGTTGAATCTCAAGGGAAATTATCAAGCTTTAAGGCACAGTTAGGCGATTATATAGAGGTGAAGCAATGAAAGCAATACATGGGTTAGGACTTGGTGTATTTGGCTTCTGTACCGGCTTGGCATTTGCTTCTGGAGGGTTTCCAAACGATACAGCCAAACTAATCTCTATGCTTGGTATAGGGGCGTTGCCAGCAAGTTTTATTACTTATCTAGTCGCGGATACTAAATCACAAAGACTATTAACCCATGCCGAAAGTAAGAATGAACAAGCAGGTCAAACGCTGCATAAAATCATCAGGGATTTTGAAAGGAGCAAGTCAAGGTTAGCCACTGTTAGTAGCCAGCTAGAATCTTTGAAAGATGAACTCAAAGAAGCGAGAAATACCATCAACTCGTTAGGTCATAACAAACTAGAAAGCACAGCAATAATAGCTCAACTGCAAGCCAAGTTAAATCAATTATCTACACAGACTCAAAAAGATACCCAGCGTATTGAATATCTGGAAAGTGAGACTGAGCAATGGGAATTGAACTTTAAAACTCAAGTAGAAGCGGAGGCTAACAAACGCTTTCAACTTGCCAAGTCACAGGAATTAGAAAAGATTTATCATGAACACGATTCTATTACCTCTGAAGCTATGGAGCTATTCAGAAGGTTGCAAAACTGGGGTGAGAAGGTAGCGCATGGTCATCAAAGTAAAGCCGAGATTATCAAGAGTTTGGCAAGTAGCTACAACGAAAATTTAGATGAGGTTGGGGAAGCGATCACTAGTGAGCGCCAAAATTATCTTTTGCAAATCGAATTACTAAACGAGCGTATAGGTCAGCTACAGCAACAATTGCTTGGTGATTTAATAGAACCCGTGTATGGTGAATTTGGCTTTGATATCAACGGGAAAATCGCCAACGAAATAGCGCGTACCTTGTTTACTGATATCAGTCTGGCTTTGAACGTTAAAGGCTTCCAGGTTAAGCCTGACAGCGTTGTAGATGTAGGTTATGGCTATTCCCGGTCTGTGCATCCCAAAGCCATCGTGGAGGCTATCAGCAAGCATTCTGACACGCTGGCTAAAAAGTTAGGACTATTCAAAATAACAAGCGTTCGCAAGCTGGAAATAACCGATTGTATTGTGGTCAGTTACCGTATGGGCCCAGCCATCAAAACAGATGAAATTAAGCTGATGGTTGGGACTCCTGACGAATTTATAAACTACGTCACTTCTCACCCTATCCGCTATCGGCTGATTGCAGATCCGGGCGTTGGTAAAACCCCAACCACTGCGGTAATGATTAGCGAAATCCTCAAAGCTGGTTGTACTCGTGGCAATACTGGCAAGGGCGAGAAAGTGCCTAATACTCTGGTTACAGTGTCTTATCCTGGTGCTGTTGCTTCACTCAAAGATAGCAACTATCCTTTAGAGCATTTCCTTAAGTATGGCGACACAACAGCCGCGATTAAATCCTTTGATGATTGCCTAGACGACGGAAATTTTCGAGTTCAAAACCCCACATTCGCTGCTAACTTCTTTCAAATTTGGGCATGGGATGAATTAGATAACACCCTAAATTCTTGCAGTGAGCCATACAAGGCAGGGGAAAACCTCAAGAAGATTCTGAAACAGTTTGGTCATAATAACATCGGCTGGATTGTGTCTGGTCAATCAGTGATGACCAAACAAATCCCAGGTTTTACTAATGATGATCGGTCACTCTTTACCGAAATAATCATTGGCATTCCCAAAATCAGACATTACCTGAATACCTACGGCAAGGGGAAAAACAGCGAGTCTAACTTGGCTAAGTTGATTCGGAACTTAGACGCAATTGAAGAATACATCAACCATAAAAATGAGTTAGTTACCGATGATGCGAGATTATTAAGAGTAGCCTTAGTAGTCGATTCTCGCTCACCCAAACTTTATTTTTTACCTAATTTAGATAAAGTCAGTTTTAACTATCAAGAAATAGAGGATACAAAGCGACTGGCAAGGGTTGCCAAGTCCCCTGACACGAATGACACGAGATTGACAAGGGATACTTTAAAGCCAAGCACAGTAAGCACTGACACGGTGATGTCAGTCGCGTCATTTCCGACTATAGGGGGTAGCCGCCAAAGTGACACAAAGCCTTATTGTCCCCACTGTGGTCACGCAAATCTAACCGTGAGAAAGGATAAAAGATATTACTGTTTGAACTGCAAAAAAATAACAGTTTCTAACAAAATAGTTTGGAAATAAATATATGGACTTGGATGATATTACGACACTTATCTATCAGCCTAAAAATGACCATGAGCCGGGATTTATCTATTTAATGGAAGCAGAGGGCTATCACGGGCTAATTCCTGGTTGTTACCTCCGTCGTTGCAAAATTGGGTTATCTCGTAATCCCGAAGCTCGACTTGATAGCTTTCATAGGAATCAACCACCTTGTAACGTGAAAATCCTCAAGACTATTTATGTAGAGGATATGGCAGATGTAGAGGGTGAATTACATCAACAATTTAGCCAATGCAATGTTGAGTTAATCAAAAGTCAAGAGTGGTTTGATTTTAATCCAGTGCAATTTCTGATGGTTAACTGGGAATTTGAGAAGCGATCACTACACGTCTTTAGCATTAGCGACTTGCCAATTAAGCTAATCATTTTCAGCATGATCGGGCTTGTGGGAGTGGGAACCGTAGCGGGAAGATTAACAAGTCAGTCACCAATGCAGCCGCAAAAACAATTAGCTAAGTAAGCAAAATTCAAGGGTAGACAGAGATTACTTATGAGAATGTTCTTTATATGATTCTCATAAGTAATCAATCAAAAAATTAAGGGAGGTTGTTAGCCTCCCTTTGGTTCTTAGAACGGTGTGTTACCCGTCTGGTTTACTTTGGCGAGATATCCGCGCCAGTAATCGCCCTCAGTTGTTTTAGGTGGAAGTGAGATCGCCGCGTCGAATTCACCATCGTAGTAGTCGCTAGTAGCTTGGAATTGTTGAGGTTTAGAAATTGTGAGTAACATGAGAATACCTTTTATTTTTTAAGCGCGGGTTATCAGCCCGCTTTTTCTGTGGTTTTTTCAACCTGTTATTAGCATAGCTAACCTGTTATATAATGTCAATAACCTGTTAAAAATATCTCACAGGTTATTGACATCGGCTAACTTGTTAGTTAAATTAATAACAGCTTAGAAATAAAGGGGAGTCAGTCAGATGTCTAAAGCAGTTCAGGAACAAGTAGATCAACTCTTTGTTGCGGTCAAAGATTTGCAAAGCCTTGAAGAGATCAAGCCACACTGTGAGAAGTTCAACGAGTGGATAAATACCAACACTAACTACAGCATTAAAAGCTTAGGCACTGTGCTGAGTCGGTCTGGCTTCTATAAAAAATTCAAGTCACTGCCATTAGAGCAAGGGAAAAACGCTGATTCTGTTCCCAAGCATGATGCCCAAGGCAACGTAACAGGTTATGAGTTAAAGCACTATGTTTTATTGCTGTGTGGTCTAGACAAAAGCCATTGGGAAGAAAGAAACAAGTCTACACGGGTAAGCGATCGCCTCGAAAATGGTCAGGAAATCAGCCCAGATGAATATCTAGAGGTAACAGGTAAGCTGCTAGAATCCCAAGATTTGCATGAAGTAGCAGTGGGCTTAATTGCTGCCACTGGCCGCCGCCCCCATGAAGTTTTAGCCCGTGCTAAGTTTGCGGCTGTTGAGGGTCAAAGCTATCAGGTAATGTTCACTGGTCAAGGTAAAAAACGGGGAGATAAGCCAGTATTCCCCATCGCTACCCTCTACCCTGCTAGTTACGTCATTGAGCGATTGAACTGGTTAAGAAAGGAGCCAACAACTAAAGCACTCTTGGCAGAGGTGGCTAACGAGAATCCTACAGACCTTTCAGCCCAAAACCGTGCTATTGATAGTCGCCGCAACGGTTCACTTAATCGAGTAGTTCGTGGTTATTTTGGGGACAAGGGAGATAAAACCCCAATTCTGAATTTTCGACACGGAGAAGAACAAGACAACTGCAAAGCACTCCGGGCCGCATATTTAGCACTGGCTACCGAGCGCGATTGTACTGGGGCGATGGGTTCTAAGATGCTACACGCCGCTAGGCTAGCTGGCCACTTTGTTAAGGACGCTCCCACTGACCGAGACTTACAAAATCTTGTAACCACTTTGGGGTATGCCGACTATTACCTTACAAAGCCTGTAGGTTTCCCGGATGCTCCGTCAAAAGAAAAACTTTCAAATGTTCGGGTTAGTTCAAGAGATTTAGAAGCTATTCGTCACCTGCAAGAGGAATTAAATTTACCCAATCAGCAATCAGCTATTACCTACTTGCTTGAGTCATTTAACAATCGATTGGACACTGCAAAGCAATTACAGTCAGCACAGCAGAGAGTTGCCCAATTAGAAACAGAGATTAAAGAGTTACGCCAAAGTAATAACCAGTTAGAAGACATCAATAACCAACTGGATATAACTAACAAACAATTGACAAAGGAGAAAGCAGCAATGGAAACCACAGCACAGCAACCCCAGACAGTTACTCTAAATGTCACCGAGTTAGATTCTTGGCTAGAACAGAAAATTGTTGAGGTGGTGGACAAGTTAACTCAAAATGTGGCTATAGCACCTGCTACTACTGCCACAGTTGCCAAGGTAACACCCATCAAAGAAGAGATTGACTGGCAAGCCAAGACTGATGCTGAGGTCTGGGGGAGCAAAGCACCGGGGGCAGGTATAGAGAAAATCCGTCGGTCTTATCAGGCTATATGTCTGTACAACAATACCGTGGCAACTCTTGACTCAGATCGCTTGGCTGTGACTAACCAAGCACTCAGGGATTTATCAGGCTGTAACGGTTTGCTGATCAGAGATTGGATTGAACAGCACAAGGATGAGGTGATTAGCCATAATGCTAAGTTCGGTATGGAAAACAAGAAAGACCCCAGTAATCCAGCCAGCTATGCTAACAAGGGCAAGGATACAGATAAAATTCTGTTGCTGATAAATGAAGAATTTTTAAGTGGTGAAGGCTTTAAGACAGGGACTAAAGCCAAATGATAATCTTTTTTCAAGCAGCGATGCAGTTCTCCTTCAGGGAGTTCATTCTTTTAAAGAAATTCAGTTTCGTTCTTCCTCGAAAATCCTAAGATTCAAACTGTAGTGTTCATCAGAGGCTCTATCTATCGCTTTAGTGAACACAATGTTAAAACACAGAACTTTTAGCCAAAACTTGATGACTGCTGGACTCAGTATTATAGGTTTGAGCAGCTTACTCACTCCGCGTCTGCTTGCCTCATCCATTCCCACAACTTTGCCGCAACTGTCAAAGCAGCTATCATCTATCCCAAATACCTTGCGATCTCAGCAAGGAATTGACTACGCTCCGCTTCAACAGTTACTACAGACTGGAAAATGGCAAGAAGCCAATCAGTTGACTTCGGTTCTGGTTCTCAAGGCTGCCCATCAAGAGCAACAGGGTTATTTGAGAGCAACAGACACTCGAAATGTAGCCTGTTCAGATTTACAAATTGTTGATCGCCTCTGGAAAAGTAGCAGCAATGGGCGATTTGGATTTAGCACTCAAGCAACCATTTGGCGAAACCTCAAGGGAGTCAGTTACGAGGATTCGTTACGATTTGAGCGGAATGTGGGTTGGAACTCTACTCAATCAACACTTATCGATGATCCCAGCACTGTCCCAGTTGGTTATTTTCCCTTTCGCCCCGCAGGTAAGACGGGGATCAACAATGCTTTCGGCGGTTGGTGGATTCGAGAACTGCCAATCCGGTTGCAGCAGTGCAATATCAAATAACTGTATGTCACTTAGCAACAAATATTATTCCCATTTCGGGAATAATCATGAGGTTTGACAAACCCGTTCCATTGCCCCAGAAGCCATAACTGGCAAAAGGTTGAGGGAGGTTTGTTTATTTTGGTGAAGGTTTTGCAAACCCTCCAAAGCCTCAGAAACTACCTGTGGCAAGAGGTTGAGGAAGGTTTGTATAAATGTCGTTTAACGGGTATTTTCTGACATTTTTCTTCGTAACCATTTTCCGAAAAGCACCGATAGGTAGGTATGCAAGGGTTGGAATGGGGAATAATCAATAAATCAACCCGAATTAATTAACATGACCAATACCTAAGAATGGTATTTTAAAGGTTATTTATGGTGATTTATGTGGATTTATTTGTTACGGATTTATTTGTTGCTTACAAAATTTAGCGAGCGGATCAAATCCTTATTTCCAATTCTAAGAATTATTATGTGGTTTGTTATTCCATTGGTAGCAATAATAATTTTTGCAAAACTTTATCCTTTTAAGGAAATAGGTGGATGGACTGGTATTGGAGAAGATTCAAATAAATCAAAAACGCTAGAAGCGGAATTTAATCCTAAGACAAAAGAAATTATTAAAATAACGTATAAAGATACTGAAAATTTTCAATCAGCTAAGACCTTATGGGATTGGTCAGGTTTAGTTGCAACAATCGCAATTCCTTTTGCATTGTTTTATTTTGAACGAAGAGAACAAAGACGATCTGAAAAGCAGGCAGATACAGAGAAAAAAATAGCTGATAATAATTTACGTGAGCAAGCTGTAGAAGCTTATATTGACCGAATGTCAGAACTGCTGATTGATAAAAAGCTAAAAGTATTAATTAGCAAAGAATTAACAAAATCTGAATCAGACAAAGACGAATATGTTGTACTAGATGCCGCACTTGATATAGCTCGCGCAAGAACATTATCGATACTACGAAGATTGGAGCAAGATACTGTAAAAATAAAAAGCGTTATTAAATTTTTATCGGACGCTGAACTATTAGATAAGAAGATTCTAAGCGGTACAGACCTAAGTAATGTCAACCTTAGCGGGACCAATCTCAGTGGTGCCGACCTTACCGATGCCGACCTTAGGCGTGCCGACCTTAGGCGTGCCGACCTTAGGCGTGCCGACCTTAGGCGTGCCGACTGCAGCGGTGCCTATTTTGGGCGTGCCGACCTCAGGTGTGCTGATCTCAGCGGTGCCATCCTCAGGGATGCCTACCTCAGCAGTGCCGACCTCAACGATGCTAACCTCAGTGGTGCCGGACTCAGAAGTGCCGACCTCAGCCATGCCTTTTTCGGGCGTGCCAACCTCAGAGGTGCCGACCTCAGCGGTGCCGACCTCAGCGGTGCTATCCTCAGTGATGCCGACCTCAGCGGTGCCGACCTCAGCAAAGCCAACCTTGTAACTGCTTACCTCAGCAGAGCCAACCTCAGCAGCACCAACCTCATCAATGCCAACCTCAGCAGCACCAACCTCAGCAGTGCCAACCTTGTGACTGCTTATCTTCCCGAAGCCAAACTCATAGGTGCTAACCTCAGCAGTGCTAACCTCAGCAGTGCCGACCTCAGAAGTGCCGACCTCAGAAGTGCCGACCTCAGCAATGCCAACCTCAGCGATGCCGACCTCAGAGGTGCCGACTTCGTAAATACTGAACTTGAAGGTGCCAAACTCGAAGGTGCCAAAAACCTAACTTCTGAGCAAGTTAAAAAAGCTAAGAACTGGGAGAACGGAATATACAACAAAGAGTTTCGTGTCCAGTTAGGTTTGTCACCAGAACCTATTAAGTAATACAGCAGCAAAAGAAGTGATCGCGCTACTGTCTTACTCCAGGATGGGAAATAAGCCGCTGAGTGTGGAGAGATGCTCAAAGATGCTAAAGATAAAGAATAAGTTAGACAGAGATAGCGGCGATTGTGCCATCGCTGGAAGCGCGATCGCTCCTCCCTTCTTCATCCCCAATACCCAATGCCCCACTTAAATAAGGAGTGTGGTAAATTTTGCGATTCTAGGCGGCTGTAGGGTGTTGGCTGTGGATTTGTACCCTCAGCTTGGTGTAGGGCATTGTGGCGGTGGTAGTGGTGCGTAGCTTGTTACCAAAGGCGATCGCCCAATCTTCAATACTCAATGCCCTATGCTTCAACTAGGGGAAGTGTAAAGCCAGTGGGGATGTTCCATACCCTCGTGTTTTTATATATATAGAAAAAACTACTAGGGTATGGAACGCCCTCTAAGCTTTGTTCTGTAAGCTTTACAGCCGATAAAAATTTTAAACAGTACTTAGAACAGCAATATGCTAAATATTGCTACTTAGTGACTTAGGAGCGCGGCGGGAACCGGATTAGATGAGGTGATTTTGTTCGCGGTCAGAAATTGAAACTTCAAAAGCTATGCTAATTTTCCAGATATTAAAACTGAAGTTTGCAAGCGATCGCTATGGCTATCAGCCAAAGAAGGAGCGCGGTTATAGGAGTTATGCCACAAAAAAATAATAAGCCTAACTATTGGGGCGATGATGTAACCTCCTTCTTCAGAATGTCGTTATACCTGTGTAATACGGTCTTAATCCTTACTCTGTATGTGTTTTACCTTGATGTCGTCATAGGCATATTTCCCGACATTTTCTCCAACTGGTGAACACATCTGATATTAGCTAAGGATGGCATCATCAACTTTTTATTCTTTTTAATTCCTAAGTTTGTTGAAAAAGCATATCTTTACAGCAAATTTATGAAACATATTGAATTATGAAAGTTGTATAAAATATATATGTGTGAAACAAAATCAGTATAAATTATTTTTAAATAGTAATCTTAAGTTGGATCTATTCACCAGTAAAAAGAGCATCAGTAGGTTTCCAGACGCAGGAAAATTCACGCAATGAAATCAGATCGATATATAAAGATAGTTTTGACTGTTATCGCTGTAGCATTGGTTTTTTTGACTTGGGAAAATGCATTAGAAGTAAAGTATGCAAATGCAGCACAAGGAATAAGCAAAATTGCTATTTGCGATAAGTCTGGTAAATATTGTGCTGATGTAACCCCAACGGTAAATGCTAATGGAGAAGATGCAGGAGTAAGATTAAACACACTTGTATTACAGCAGCGTAATTGACCAGGGGAAGTGATCGCCGCATTACCCTGTTTACCCTCATTGCCTATTAACTCACCCCAGGATGGAGAATAAGCCGCGTGAGTGTGGAGAGATGCCCAAATGCAAATGCTAAGGCAGAAGCTAGAGAACCTTGTAGGCGATTGTGGCGGTGGAGAGGTGCAATTGAAAGGGGTGCGATCGCTCCATTGCCCACGCCAGGATGAGCTATAAGCGGCGGTGTGGTGCGTAGTTTGCCGCCCTTGGCATCGCCTTGAGAAGAAATAGGTTTGGAAAATGCCAGTTTCCATAACCTATTTTTCAATCATGACCCGTTATAACCGTCCAATCTTCCCAGTTTACTTATCAGAATCTTGCTTATAAGAAGATGATTTCTTATAAGCAAGATTCTGAGAAATGAAGAGCAGCGCGTCGCTATAATTATCTTTCCCCCGAATCTTGATACCCTTGTGCTGCTAGTCTTAAAAAATATACTGCTGTTTTTCTTTATATTACGAGTAGCTAGCGAGGATCAAATTTTAAATATGGCTTTTGAGCAAATCGAAGCATTTTTAAAGAAAATGCAGTCTGAACCTGAACTTAAAAACGAGGTGCTTGCAGCACCAACCGCAGATGATGTTGCGCGAATAGCACTAAAGCTTGGTTTTGAATTTTCAGGTGATGAATTATTGAGAATGTCAGGTAAGAAAGTTGGCAGCATTACTGTTAGAAAAACTGATCTTCCTGGAGAGTACAACTAGGGGTGACGCGAGAATTTTTGAAAAAGGCAGCTATGCTGAGGGATGAATAGCGATCGCTTTTAACTTCCTCCCAAGATGAGAAATAAGCCGCGTAAATGTGGTGAATGGGCAAATAGCCAAGTTAGGAGATTAAAGGGACTATAGGCGATTGTGGCGGCGGTAGTAGGTGCGATCGCTCTTGACGGGCGGTTATGCGATCGCGCCGTTGTCATGCCAAGAATTGAGATCCTAGCGACAAGTGAGAGGATAGCCAAACTTGCCGCCCCTCGCAACACTTTCTCATCGCTCACTTCCAAGTATCTCTGCAACTGCTCCAAATTTCGATGCCCCGAAATTTCCTAAATTATCCGCAGTGGAATGGAACTTCTCGACAACATTTCCCCCAGCAATAACCGGATTTGATGAATTTCAACCTGTAGTTACTGAAGATCCGATTGGGGACAACTCTGATCGCATCTAGCAACAGAACCTAGTACATCTAGCTCTTCACACCAAATAATTTTTCCCACTGCCCTCTAGAATCAATTTTTAGAGGGCTTTTTATTGTCTATGCTAGCTATGCCAATAAAGGAAAGGACACAGATAAAATTCTGTTGGCTTCAAATGAAGAGTTGCTTAGTGGTGAAGGCTACCGCAAGGCTAAATCTCAATAGCGATCGTATTTGAAAAGAGTTAACCCCTCTTGCGGGGAAGTGAGGAGGATGACGGCGATCTGAGCAGAGAAAATTTTGTCAGGTTGGTAGCTGAGGGTTTGTTTTGGGATTGCTAAGGATAGTGTCAAAAGTGGTGTATTAGTCGTGAGCGAATCAGAACAGCCTTCAAAACAAGACAAGCTTTCCGAAAAACAAATGATTGTCCAGGGTCTTCTGTTCGTTTTCGTGTTGGTTCCATCTGTATTTTTCGTTTTTAGTATTATTATTTCGGATTATTTGGCTCAAACGCCACCGGATCGCTCGTTTGATGATGCAGCTAGAAATTCAAAGGCTCTAGCTTGCGAATCAAAAAAGCAAAACGAGGGCGGTGAGCCGAGGGATTGTTGGAAATAACAAAACCTTGTGTGATACTCCTTTTTCTTGCGTGGATAGGTAGATAGGGGTAATCACTTGGTGTAAAGTGCTTGTTTTTGGTAGTCAGCTGGTACTTGCAGTTGTGCTGTACTCATTGCTTCCATCCCTGCATTGGAAATGCTTACAATCCGAGAGGTAAAGCGGATGGCTAGCTGTTTAGGGGTAGAGAACTACAGCAGCATGAGAAAGGGCAAGTTGATTGAAGAAATACTAGCTAAGGAATCAGTAGCGGCGTAATTGACCAGGGGTAGCCGTGACAGCGATACCCCTAACTTAGAGATTGTAGGCAAGCGATCGCTCTTGTAACGTGCGGGTACGCCATCACCGCCCTCGTCTTTGACATGAGATTCCAGAAAAATCTCACGAATCAAAGCTGCTTGTGCAACAAAATTGTTTAATTGACCAAATTGCCTTCTGCCTAAGTTCTTCACCATCGACTCCATTAGCAGAGATGGTGAAAGGCAACCAATATTGTTTGAGGGTTAATATCACTATTTGAGGTAAGTTGCCTAAACCAAAAGGTTCTGTTTTCAGATAACTAATTACATGCCCGTCGATAGTGTCTACCCTTCGCTTAATTGAAAGAATTACTTGTTGGCTCTGTTTCATTTTTGTTATGCAAAAGTTTGTGTGGATTAATCACAGCAGCGTCGCGGGAGCAATATCACTTTGCAGAATCAAAATGCAGAACTGAATTAAAGTCTAACCGAAATATTTTCCTTTACAAACTCAGTCATAATCCCCACTAAGTCTATGTAATTAGTGGGTTTTAAATTGCGAAATTGTATACCAAATCACAATTTCTCTAGGACTGTTCTAGGACTAGTCTGCGACTGCTCTAGGACTGCTGTATGACTAGTTTGGGGAATCACGGGGAGCAATTGCTAATTTCTCTACGACTAGTCTACGACTGTTCTACGACTGTTCTACGACTGCTCTACGACTAGTTTGGGGAATCACTATTTTTTGCTGTCAAAAATTCTTCGATTAAAGAATAAAATAAACGTACCCACTACGCTTATTTTGGGTAACTTCAATTTCAGCCATTTTTGGATGGCTTTTGAAGCGAAAAAATGAAAATTTGGGATAAAAAATTATTTTAGCAGTGTTAGGTGGGATGGTTGACGCGATTGCAATCAGCTAAAATTGACTACTCAAAAACGACAAAAGAACGACAAAAGCGGATCAAGTTTCACAGATGGAATGACAACGCCCATTCACCCAATCCCTAATCTCCAATGTCTAATAGGGCCGCCAGGGGAGTAGAGCGTAGGATGACTACGGGCATCGCCTCTTCCCCAACACGCAATGCCCAATGCCCAATGGCGAATGCGTTCGAGCTAGAGGCGAGAGAGTCAGCATTGGGGGAATAGGAGCCGGTGGCGATCGCTTCGGGAATTAAGCATAGGGCGAAGAAGGTGGTTCGGCTAGCAAGAACCGCAGGCATCGCGGCCATTCATTGTCTAAGGCATTCTTCTAACTACTGCTGGGAGCAAAATCAAGAGCGGTGGGTTTAAGGTCTGAAGGGGTTCGGTTATGCGATCGCGCTGTTGTCATGCCAAACTTGCGGCTTCTTTTGTAGCCGGGGACTTAGACCCGCCGAAGTTTGTTAAAGAAACAAAATCCACAAAAAAAAATTTACCCCTGTTTTTGACCCTTTTTTTGTCTATCTAATTGATAATTACTCTCAATATTAACCGCCCAAACCCTGATTATTGACATATTTATCAAGAAATATTACAGTTTTGGCACTAGTTTATTGATTCGACTAAATTCGTGCATCTGATAGAAAAGCTCGACAAAACATCCATTTTCCCAATTCTCACCAACTACATTCAACATCTCCCAATATCTAGACAATATCTTCCAAATCTCCAATTTTTTCTTACCTTTTTACCACTTAAAAATCATCCAGTTACAAAATTCTCATTAGCTCAAAAATTCCCAATAAATCCGAACAGTTCCCAAGACTTCTGAGAAGTCTGCCATTTTGTCCCAATAATTGGTCAATTATTGGGAAATTCGCTTAAAAGCTTTTAAGCCCTGGAATCCATCTTTTTCTGACGCACAGTACGCCATATTTGGCGGAAAGTTTTTGACAGCCAAAATTGAAAAGCAGAAGCAGAAGTAAGAGCCATCAATAAATACTACGAAATAACTACACAATCACGACAAAAGCCACCGATGCACAAGCCTTGAAAAAGATACCAGCCGTCACAACCAAGATCCACGCTAGACAACGAATAAACTCGAAACACAGCTGGTATCTTTTTTTGCGGTCTCCCCCAATGAGTTCACCCCTCTTTTCACAAACGTATTACGGGGGGTAAGAGGGGTGGAGAGAGGAAGTGTCCAAGGCAATTGAAGAAATTGAGCCGAATGAGAATATATAATACTACGATGTTGCAAAGGTACTTCAAAAAACTGCTCAATCGAGTAATTGCTTGAGCAAGTAAATCTGTAATTCCAACTGTGAGACAGAGTAAATCACAGCAGTCTTTAGAGTGTTGCTGTCAGCACCAATACGCTTTATGACAAAAGGCCCCCAGCACATTCAAAAAGAGTACTCAAAACAATTTTAGTCAAACCTCTGCCCGACATTCGACGCTCTCGCTCTCGTAAAAATTGCAGCAACTGGCCATCGCTACTGTCGTGACTGCGCTTAATCGAAAGCACTTCTAAATTAGGTTGCTCTATGTCCTGTATTCCTACCGAATTAAAGAAGATTGTGTGTAAGCCATCGTGTTGATTGATACCAAATTTCGATGACTGTCAAAATGCGCCGTAAACTACCCCTAGTATCCCAAAACTAGTACCAAATGACAGTCGTTTGACAGTCATTGTCCAAAAACCCGATGACTGTCAAACGACTGTCGTTATGTACACTAAAGGTGCTTTTGGGCGTATTTTGACAGTAGGCAGTAAGCGCGATTTCTCCCCCAAAAGTGGATTTCGGGCATTTGTATAAGTGATACCATACTCACTATGGTTTCATGCCCTGCGGGTGGCTGCGCCATCTCTCGCTGCGCTCGTGACATGAAACCACCGTTCGCCCTGCGGGGTTTTTTAGTACTACAAAGTACTGCATTTGTAGCATAAATCTTTGATGTCGCCACTAACAATTCTCAGAATTGAAAAACTAAAAACATTCGGCAATGTTGCCGCAAGTGATGACCATGTTACCAGGAATAGGGAAACACCCAACGCAGATCCAACTAGAGAGAATGTCCGGTTGATTGGGGGAGAAGACTCACGCGACTGTTAGCAGCGATCGCTCTTGTAACGGGCGGTTACGCCATGTATATAGAGGGCGTGACTACGGTATCAGAACTTGATACAAAATACGGCTATTCTCAGTGGTGACTACCAAAAACCGTATAAAAACCAGCATTGCCAAGCTAGTACAAAAATGAAGTGGTTGCCCGTAGTCAGGTCAAGAATTGAGATTGGAGATTTGGGGTTTTGGTAGTCATGGTTTGGTAGTCACGATGAATTTGGTAGTCATGATGATTAATATCTATTTATATAGAGGGCGTGACTACGGTATCAGAACTTGATACAAAATGCCGCTCTTCTCAGTGGTGACTACCAATTTTGTATAAAAGCCAGCATTGGCAAAGCAGTACAAAATTGAGATGGTGGCGCGGTTATGCCAGTGGGGAGACGCGGCAACGCCGCCGTCGCGTAGGCAACGCAGTTGCCAGTCAAATATCAAATATAAGGTGAGATTTAATAACTTAAGTCTTGAAACATGAAAAGATAGTCAGATAAGGAAAGCGCTGAGTCAGCAGCGCAGTTAGGAAATTGGTAGGTTTAATACAATAATGCTAATATGCTGGCACTAACTGTATAGACTGATCAAAAAGCGAGGTTAACAGCGATCTCTTCTATTCGTTGTTAACCTCGCTTTTTCACCCTTGTATTTGCGTAACTTGCGTCCAAAGGCATCGCGATCGCAGTTCACCTCCTAGCCAATACTCACAACCTGTTATCAATCTCAAAACTAGTTAGTAAAAATGTCTAACCGGATAGATGCAATATAGAGCGTAGCTGCCAGTTCTACGCACTTGGGGAAATTGCCAGCCGTCTTAGAGATGCTCTCGCGCTCGGTAGGCGATGCCTTTGGCGGGTGTAGCCATCGCGGACACAGCTTCGCAGTTAAAGTAGTTATGTCTTAAAATTTTCAATAGGCATAACTCTTGTAACTGCCATGACAGACCGCATCGACCAAATCATAGAGAAGCTTCAACAATTAAAGGAAATCAGGCAGCATCTGGTCAATGAACCAATGTCTGAATCTGGGGTCTGGATTCATCAGTATGAGGTACGCAAAAAATATAAAAAAGATGGTGAAATCTACTGGTATGTATACGCAAAATGGCAAGCTAATGAGCCAATTTTCAAGAGGAACCCAAAAGCTAGGCTAAAAGGGATTGTGAAGCGCGGCAAGAACCCAGAGTATACCTGCCACCAACACATAGGCAGAGTAGGCAGTAGCACTGGGTTAGGAACCGATCCAGAGGTAACAGAAGCATATCGTGAATGGGAAAATCGCAAGCAATTGGATGCGATCGATAAAGCCTTGGAAGAGATAGAGAACGCGCTCATCGGAGTTATGCCAGAAAACAATGATAAGGCATAATTATTTGAAAGGATTTGGTGTGATGCCCCGTGCCCATCACCCAATGCCCAACGCCCAATGCCCAATGCTCACTACTCTAAAAATAGATTGGAGGTTATGGGGTTTTGGTGGTCATGGTCTGGTAGTCATGATGATTAATATCTATATATATAGAGAGCGTGACTACGGTATCAGAATTTGATACAAAATTCGGCTATTTTCAGTGGTGACTACCAAAAATTGTATAAAAGGAAGCATAGCCAAACTAGTACAGCCGCCCAATGCCAATCGCGGATAGGAGACGCGGCAACGCCGCCGTCGTTAGGCGACGCAGTTGCCAGTCCAAGGCTACTCACTGGGAAGAATCGCTAGCAGTCCTTGGGATGGTCAACGCCAGGGTCAACAGTTAAAGAAGCGATCGAGATGCGATCGCCACGGGACAAGCTCAACTAACCATAGAAATCATCAAGGTCATTAAGCAATTTCTCATTAACAAATCAATGGATGAGGATTCAGGTATTGGCTGTGAGGGAGATGAACAAACCATCATAAGTCTACAACCTGTTATCTTGTTTTTTCTTAAAAGTATAACAAGATGAAGCGATTTCACTAGTGATTGAGATAGCGATGGCGTGCCCGTCTACTATAGGTGATAGCCTACTTAAGCATCTGTGGGGAAAATGAACAAATTATTATAAATCTGCAACTTGTTATATTTTTCTTGCAAAAACTATAACAGGATGATGGGCTTTCCGCAAGGATTGAGATAGTGATGGCGTAACCGCCCGATGGAAGCGATCGCCAACCCATAGCACGAGACGCGGCAAAGCCGCCGTCGCTCGGCAACGCAGTTGCCAGTCCATAATCCCAGAGCAATCGATACTTGCGGCTTCCTTACGTACCAAGGGAACGCAAGCTGTTAGGAATGAGTAATCTGTTAACATATTCTGGACGTTCTAACTGGTTATGGTGTCTTGGAGATAACTTAACAGTTACGCGAGAATACTGTTATATTCTGAAGGCGACGAAATAACCAATGGCTAAAACATAGTTATAGAAAGACTTTCAGGCGCTGACTAAGCCTAACAGCTTGGTGCAGACATGAACTGGTTATAGAATTCAGGCAATGCAGATATCAGATGTTCTAACCAGTTAATGCAGACATATATCTCTACTTGTCTGTTAATTTAAATTAACAGACAAGTAGAGATATATGTCTGCATTAACTGGTTAGAACATCTGATATCTGCAT
>NZ_JADEXU010000329.1 GCF_015206895.1 Nostoc sp. LEGE 12450
AGCTAGATTAGAGATATTTATAAATTGGCTAGTTTGGTAGCTTATTGGTCGTGAAGAAAGAGAATAATTAAGGTTACAGCAGCGCTAACATAGAATTTAATTCCATCAAGAAATAAAGTATGCCCAAGACTTGGAACATCAAGATAGATAACTATATTCAAGCCAACCCCAATTGCATCATCGCCACCGCCCATGTAGACTCATTCCCTATAGACGAATGGCACTAAGAAAAGCCGAAACCCTTGCGGTTTAAGCAGTTTGCAACTGCTTTCGTAATTCGTGCCGGGGTTTGGTCATTAAGGGATAAGCTTTCGGGCGGCGTTTACGGACTCGTGGTTCGTTTCTAGCAGGACGGTCAGGAACAGCCTTGTGAGCAATAATTTTGAGTAGAGTGCGATAAATTTTAAGACGTGTTGTTGAAGTTGTAGCTAATAATTTGGGAATAAAGTTAATTAAATGGTGGCGAGTACCTTGCAACGATAGGCGTAATGGAGGAGTGGCGTAAGTAGTTCCGGCATCCCACATCAAACTACGAAGTAGATTATAAGCAAGCAAAAAAACGTAAATTTCTTTGCGTACCATTGAGGGAGTTTTACAGCGCAAAATATCCATCCCCAAAGTAGTTTTAAGATGTCTTAAATCTAGTTCAACGTCCCAACGTTTACCGTAAAGTCCAACAATTTCGAGAGTAGAATAAGAAGATTTATCTAAAAGAGTAGTAATTAAGCTGACTTGTTGAGTGCGAAAGCCAGGAATAACAACGTAGTAGTAAACTTCCCGCACAGTGATGGAAGGAGGTAGAGCTAAAAATTCATCTTTATTCAATCCTTTTGGACAACTTTTAGGCTTATACCAAGTAACTAATTTGTCGCAATCTCCAATAATTTTGCCTTTGCTCATAGTCGTTGTGCGAGATTGATGCTTCCGAAATATAGCATCACAACCGAGTTTGGTAATCGTAACCATATCGGCATAAGCGCAAAAAGCCCTATCCCCTATAAGCACATCATTAGGTTTGAGAAAACTGTACAACCTCCTAGCTAATTTAATATCATGAGTGTTCAAAACGTCTATGCATAAAGCAACAGCAGCTCCTGTCACTAAACTGAATACCACACCAATTTTAGCAATTGGGAAGCCACATCCAGGCTTTTGGCTACTGGGCTGAGGGTATTCTTTTTGATTCTCTACAGTATCAGGCATTGAGACAGTTGACCCATCTATTACTTTGACATTTCGACCACACCATAAATATTCTGATGCTACTTTCTGTTCTAGGCTTTGTGCCGAAAAATTGAAAAGTTTTTCTAATAACTTTTCTGGAAGTCTTGCCCTAGCTTGGCAGTAAGCACTCGTATCTGTTGTTCGCGGAGCGTCTCGAAGAGAAGGGACTTCTACTTCTTCACCAGCTAAATGTGCAATTATTTTACTCACAGCATTATTACACGTTTTATCAGTATCCAGCACTTGTGATAAAAAGGCCCATAAAGTTATTAATGGGTCAAATAATCGCTTTTTGTATTTAATTTTTAGCTCCGATATTGCAAGTCTTATCACAGACTCTGGCAATAGTTCTTTAAACGGTAGTCCCAAACTTTGGCTAAATTTATCCTTGAGAATTTGTACTCGTAGTGTCACAGTAGTATTTATGATGTTTGCTTGCTCGTCTCAAGGAAAGTATTTCATGAACGAGTAAGCTTTTCCTACCTACCAGAAATTTTTAGACAACTTGTGGATCTGATTCCACTTTCTGGTGCAAGACAAAGCGATGGCGTAGGCGATCGCAAACTCAGCGTGTCTTTCGTGGCGTAGTTTACCGCCGTAGGCATCGCTTCCATGACACTGCCATCTTGGACGACCACCTGACCCCTCCTCCACTGTTCAATAGCTATTCAAAGCTGTAGCCCTTATTCCGTATAGCTTAGAGCTTTTCTTAGTGCCATTCGCCTCTACAGACATCTTCATAGGTTGGATTCTCAAAGTGTCCGCCAGTGTAACCAACTACTGTAGAATTTACTCCCTTTACTTGACGAAATGCTGCTTCAACTCCCCAGAAACAGCCTGCTCCAAATGTTGCTTTTTGTAGATTAGCATTTTGCATATCTTTGACAACTATTTTATGATAATTTTAAGTGAAACTTATCGAATCACACAGATACTTTATAAGGAAATATTTCCTCAAGACTGCCTGATTTATTTTAATTATTAAAGTGACAGATTATTCTGAGATGAGTCTGATACAAAGCTGATCATTATCTAAATAATGTAAAAATAGTATAATTTAATATTAATATACTACTACAGTACGGCGTAAATAAAATACCCATTACAAATCAATGAAAGACTTGTAGTATGCGAATTATGCCAAGCTGTACTAGCTTTTCCTAACTATAGGAATATTTCTTAGAATACTCACTATTTCAATTGGGTCTAACCGTTTAGTATAATCTGCATCAACAAAAGCATAAACGATTTTTCCGTCTCGATCAACTACAAATGTAGCTGGAATAGGTAGTTCAAAAGACTCATCTCCATTGTATCTAGGTAAGATATGACCCTTTGACTCTAATATAGGTCTTAGATACTCCGGGATTTGAAACACAATGCCAAATTGACGAGCAATCATATTGCTGCGATCGCTCAATACTTCATAGCTTAGTTCATGTTTTTCTACAGTTGACATGGTATGACGATTAGTTTGAGGTGAAATAGCAATTATTGATGCTCCTAATGTTTTAATTGCAGGTAATGCTTGTTGGAGTCCTGCTAGTTCCAAGTTACAGAAAGGACACCAAGAACCTCGATAAAAGGAAATAACTACAGGCCCACTAACTAGTAGTTTTTGTAATTCTACTGCTTGGCTGAAAGCATTAGGTAGAATGAAATTAGGAATAATATCTCCTACCTTTAAAGTTTGGTCAATTATACCTGAAGAAATTAGCTCATTTTTGAGAGACTCTGTAAAATTCATCGTAATTTTCCTGAAAGTTAACTTCTACTTTTATGTACCTTTCTAGAGAAATACTGTTGCAGTAAATTTACTGAAATAAGAAAAGTAGACTTTTGGATTTGCATTACTGGGATAATTGCTTTAGATTCTAAGGGATGATTATCATTTACTGTTCCCGTTGTTTTTATACACGTTAAGCCAATTTTCGATATAGTTTTCACTGGTCTCTCAGCAATATTTCAGATTATTGCTCCTATTAATCTTTGCAGGCGATGCCTTCTCTTCGAGACGCTTCGCGTAGCTTGCGTCTCCAAAGGATTACAGTGGGCAACTCTTGAAGAGGCTACGCCAACGCTTTTTCCTCGTTAACTAAAAAGTAGCTAGCCGAAAATATGCTGCTTGAGGAAGTCAATGAACATTTGAACTTTAAGAGGAACATAAGCACGAGAAAGATAAACAAGCCAAACTGCGGTGCTGAAATCTGTTGCCGTCACTTCATAATCTGGAAACACGTTGACGAGTTTGCCAACACGTAACTCCTCGTCAATCAACCAGTGTGGGAGCAGTGCCAGACCCAGGGCTATTTCATTCTAAAAAGTTGCTTGAGTGCGTCTAATCCAAAAGAACATAAACGTTGAGCTTGTGCCATATTTTCAAACATATTACTGCGATATAAATTAAGTGAAAAATTGCGAGCAAGCG
>NZ_JADEXU010000043.1 GCF_015206895.1 Nostoc sp. LEGE 12450
CCCCAACCCCCAGTCCCCAATCCTCAATTCTTCGTAGTCCTGTCAGACTCAAATATCTTCCCGAACCTGATGTTTTAGATTTCACCTTACCCGATAACCATATCGCCTTGCTTACCGATGATGGTTCTCTGACTACAGCGAAACTAGCTGAGACTCTGTTCAAACGCGGCTGGAAAACTGTTGTCTTAACTTTTCCTTCAACCGTGATTGCTAAACAATCTCCGTTACCTGAAGGGATTAGCCGTGTGGTGCTTGCAGATTTGAGTGAGGAGCATTTGCGAGAACAGTTAGGAGCGATCGCTACTAACTATGGACAAATAGCTACATTTATCCATCTGAATCCTTCCACTCACGACGATATAAGCAACCATGTCCGCTATCTGGAATCAGAAAAAACCATCCTTCGCCATGTCTTTCTCATCGCCAAATATCTTAAAGAACCGCTCAATCAAGCAGCAGTTCAAGGACGTAGTAGTTTCTTAACTGTGGCTCGTCTGGATGGCGAATTTGGACTAGGACAAAAAACTAACTTCGGTGCAATTGGCGCTGGACTATTCGGACTTACTAAAAGTTTGAACCAGGAATGGGAATCTGTATTTTGCCGAGCGATTGACCTCAGTCCTGATTTAGATGCCGAAACATCAGCACAGCATATCCTCGCCGAACTTCACGACCCAAATTTATTAGTTGTGGAAGTGGGATATAACTCACAAAAGCGAGTAACCCTAGTATGTGAACAGGAAGAACAAGAAAATAGAGAGCAGGAAATCGACGGAATCCCCTTTGCACCCAGCACTTTTTCCTCCAACGTTTTCCCCATCCCTAATGCCAAATCCCAAGTATTTCTAGTCAGTGGCGGTGCGAAAGGGATAACGGCTCAGTGTGTGATTAAACTAGCGCAGCGTTATCAATGCAAATTTATCTTGGTGGGTCGTTCCACCGCCGATCCAGAACCCGTATGGACTGAAGGTTACTTAAGCGAAGCAGATTTGAAAAAGCGGATTATGGAGGATTTCTTCGCCAAAGGCGAAAAACCCACACCTGCAATGGTGCAGAAAAAGTTTAACGCTATTTCATCTAGTCGCGAAATTGCTACAACCTTACAAGCTATCAACAAGGCGGGTGGAAAGGCTGAATATTTAAATGTTGATGTGACTGATGCGATCGCACTTCAAGAGCAAGTTGCTAATGCTGTCAAGCGTTTTGGCCCGGTAACAGGAATTATTCACGGGGCTGGAAATCTAGCTGATAAGCGGATTGAGAAAAAATCAGTCCAAGATTTTGAAACAGTTTACACTGCCAAAGTTAAAGGTCTAGAAAACCTGTTGCGGTGTGTAACACCTAGCCAACTGAATTATTTAGTCCTGTTTTCTTCTGTAGTTGGTTTCTACGGAAACGTGGGACAGTCAGATTATGCGATCGCTAATGAAATTCTCAACAAATCAGCCCACCTTGTCAAACGCAACCATCCCCATTCTCATGTAGTAGCGATTAATTGGGGCCCTTGGGATAGTGGTATGGTATCTCCTGAATTAAAGCAAGCTTTTGCTGAACGGAATATTGAGACTATTCCTGTTGATATTGGTACAGAAATGTTAGTTGATGAATTAGCTAGCACAAATCAAGAAACTGTGCAAGTTGTAATTGGTAGCCCTTTAGTTTATATCCCAGAAAAGTTACCAAGCGAGTTGAGAACTTTTCGGATCCAGAGGCAACTAACATTAGCAACTAATCCATTTTTACAAGATCATGTAATTGCTGGTTATCCAGTTCTCCCCGCGACTTGTGGACTCTTATGGATTGCTAACGCTTGCGAACAAATCTATCCTGGTTATAAAGCCTTCAGTTGTACAAACTATAAAGTTTTGAAAGGACTAATATTTGATGAAAATTTAGCAACTGAATACACTTTAGAATTGCAAGAAATTGCTAAACATGATATCAATGAAATAGATTTTGATGCCAAAATTTGGAGTAAAACTCCAGAAGGTAAAATCCGTTATCATTTTAGTAGTCAGATGAAATTGAAGCGGGAAATTCTTATTGCCCCAACACACGAATTTATGAACTTAAGCCAGGATCATAAAATCACCGCGACGACTTCATCACTTTATCAAAATGGGGCAGCTAGCTTATTTCACGGATTTACCTTTCAAGGTGTAAAATCTGTTTTAAATACCACTCTGGACAAGATCACCATAGAATGCTATTTGCCAGAGCCTGGAGAAAGACAACAAGGACAATTCCCAGTCCAAACATTCAATCCCTACATTGCAGATGTGCAGATTCATGCATTTTGGATTTGGGCACAGCATTTTTATCAGGTAGCTTGTTTGCCTTCAGAAATCAAGACTTTTGAACAGTTTGCTGCTGTTCCATTTGATGAAATATTTTACGTTTCTTGTGAAATAAAATCAAAGACAGAATCGAGTTTAGTTGTTGATGTCATCGCCCATAATCAGCAAGGGAAAATATATACCCGAATGCTTGGTGCTAAGGGAACTATTTTACCCAAGCAACTAGATGAAATTTAAATAGGCAACTGAAAAATGTCATAAGAATTCAGCACTAAGGAGTCAGAAGTCAGACTTAGAAGGAATCTAATATGATTGATTCACCAAATTTTATCCTGACTCTTTAACTATTCTGACTCCTGAATTCTTACAAAATATATACATCAGTTTGAGGAGGTAGGTGATGGAAGAATTTGCACAAAATAAAATTCATAAAATAGCGATTGTAGGGATGGATTGCTATTTGGGTGGCGGCTGCAAGGGATTAGATACCTTTGAACGCAGTATTTATGAGGGAACTCAGCATTTTATTTCCAGACCTCCTCAGCGATGGCAAGCAATAGAAGCACAACAACAGTTGTTGAAAAACTACAGTTTTCCCGACGGTGTAGCACCATTAGGTGCATACATTAAAGATTTTGAAATTGATGCTTTCAGTTTAGAACTACCACCAGAAGAAGTAGACAATTTTAACCCTCAAGAACTGTTGATGCTTCAGGTTGCCGATAATGCTCTAAAAGATGCGGGACTTCGTAAAAGTACGAGAATAGCAATAATAATCGCTAGTACTAAAGACCTAACTCTGCATCAACAAAAAGAGCAACTTGAAGATAATGAATATACCAACTACATCGAAAACAGCCTAGCTAATTATATTTCCAAACTGTGGAATTTTGCTGGACCGACATTCACATTAATTGCCGAACAAAATTCTGTTTTTAAAGCCTTGGAGCTTGCCCAAAAGCTACTCGCAATCAGAGAAGTAGACGCTGTTTTAGTCGGTGCGATTGACCTTGCTGGGGATGGCGCTAGTGTTTTACAACGAAATGAAATAACAAAAGTTAACACAGGTGTGAATACTCTCAGTTACGACCAGAAAGCCAATGGTTGGATAGTTGGTGAGGGTGCGGCGGCTGTAGTATTGAAGCTCCACGAAACAGCAAAACGAGAGAACAATCGCATATATGCAATGATTGACGCTCTTAGTCTTGTGGAAAATTCAAAATCTAAAATTCACTCTCTCACGGTTCCAAATTCTGAAATGATAGCCCAGGCTTGTCAACAGGCTTTTCATCTTGCAGATATCAAACCAAGAGATATCAACTATTTGGAAGTTGTTGGTAGTGGGATTCCCCAGCAAGATGAGTCAGAAATTCAAGGGTTGCTCGCAGCTTATCGCACATTTGAGCCAAATTTAACTTGTGCGATCGGGAGTATTAAAGCAAATATAGGTCATACCTATGCTGCATCGGGGATAGTTAGCCTGATTAAAACAGCACTTTGCCTATATCACCGTTACATCCCCGCAGTTCCTCAGTGGTCTGGCCCCAAAATGCCAGAAATTTGGCGAAATAGTCCCTTTTATGTCGCTTCTGAATCAAAACCCTGGTTTTTAGAAAAAGGAGCCACTAGAAGAATAGCTGCGATTAACGGGATGGAGATAGATGGGAGTTATGCACATTTAATTTTGTCAGAGGAAGTATATCAGCAACATCACAGCAGCAGGTATTTAGAGCAAATGCCTTACTATGTGTTTGCGATCACAGCTGACGATGAATCAACCCTATTAGAGGAAATCCGTACTCTTCAACAAACCATTCAAAATTGTTCTTCCCTATCTGCTGCTGCTAGGCTGACTTTTAAGGCTTTTCAACAGCATCAACAGGCAACTTATGCAGTAGCAATTCTCGGACACAATCAAGATGAATTGCAGCGCGAAATTCAGCACTCCCTCAAAGGTATTCCCGATGCCTTCAAGACAGGTAAAGACTGGCAAACTCCTCTAGGCAGCTATTTTACAGCAAAACCACTTGGGCAAAAAGGTAAAATCGCTTTCGTTTATCCAGCAGCCTTTAGTGCTTATCTCGGAATAGGTCGGAATCTATTTCGTTTATTTCCTCAACTTTACGATCAGCTGCTCATCAAAAGTGGTTACAACCGTCTCGCGAATATAGAAAAACTTGTCTACCCTCGAAGTTTAGAAAAATTTTCAAATAGGCAACTGGAAGCCCTTGAAAAGGAATTGATTAACGATTCAGTAGCAATACTAGAATTAGAAATGCTCTTTGCCACACTTTTGACGGCAACTCTGAGCAATTATTTTCAGATCAAGCCCCAATGTGCTTTTGGTTATAGCTTGGGCGAGATTAGCATGATGTTGGCTCAAGGTGTCTGGACTGAGTTTCTAGATAATAGTAAGAGCTTTAACTCATCTCCTCTGTTTAAGACAAGGCTATCTGGTTCCAAAAATGCTGTGCGCGAGTATTGGGGATTACCTCAAGGAGAGGATGATAAAAGCGGAGATTTTTGGCGCAACTATATTCTTATATGTCCAGTATCTCGTGTTCAGGAAGCCATCCAAGATGAAGATCGCGTCTATTTACTTTTAATTAATACTCCAGAAGAAGTCGTGATTGCTGGTGAGATAGAAGCTTGTAAGCGGGTAATTGCCAATCTAAATTGTGATGCTTTTCTTGCTCCCTTCACCCATGTCATCCATTGCGAGGCAATGCGCTCTGAATACCATGAACTTGTGAGATTAAATACATTCCCTAGCCAAAATAAATCAGAAACTATTTTTTATTCCACAGCCGAGTATAAACCAATTGACCTCGACAGTCATTCAATAGCTCGCAACATTGCTCAAAACATCTGTCAACAGCTTAATTTTCCTCGGCTAATTAACCGTGTCTATGAAGATGGCTTCAAAATATTTCTCGAAGTAGGTGCTGGTAGTAACTGTTCCAGATGGATTGATAAAACCCTCAAGGCAAAAGAACAGATCACAGTATCTCTTAATAAAAGAGGTGTAGACGATCATGCTTCTATTATCAAAGCTTTAGCCAAACTCCTCAGCCACAGAGTTGATCTGGATTTATCACCACTATATTCTCAAGAGCCAGAAATTTTCAACCAAAGCCAACCTAGTGTGAAAACTATAACCTTGGACAATACCAAGATTAGTTACACATCTTTGAATAAAAAAAATCAAGAAATCCTTAAAGATATCTCTTTTAGATATCCCATCAAAACTGTTAATCAGCAGCAATCTCAACTATCAGAATTAAAGGAATTTCCAAAAATGAATTCTTCTTTGCTCTCCAATCCTACCAAAAGTCTTGAAAACACCTCTAGAAATCTAGAAAGTCTCCAAGAGCAAGTTAACTTTCAAAATAACAGCCAACCTACTCAGTTATTGCTACAAGAACGCAATGAAAGTGTAGAAAAATTACAAATTAACGAAAATTTGGTAACAGAACAGGAAAATAATCAATTCACTTTGACCCCTAGTTTGAAAACATCCAGCATTGTTGACGAACCCAATTTGCTCAATTTACACAGTCCTTACTATCAAAAGCTGAGTGAGAACGCTTCCAGGATGACCAAAGCTCATGCTGTCTTTTTACAAGCACGACAGGAGTCACTAAAGCAAATTAGCGTCATCATTCAGTTGCAAATAGCTTGTTATCAAAAGTTATTTGAATCATAATCATTTAAAGCAGCAAAGTACCCAGATTATTTGAATAACTAATTGGTACAAAATCAAGTTTAGTAAGACAAGGGGCTTAAGCCCCTTGTTCTAGAGCAACCTCACAGGTAATCAGTATAAAATCTGCTGTAAATTCTTCAAACATTATCTGGTAAACAATTTTCTGGAACTGGAGGTTAAAAAAGATGATTGGTGCAGATAATATACTAAATAACAATGGTAACTACCTAAAAATTTCAGACTATATTTCCCAACAAAATCAAGTTTGGCAAGGTATTTTAGATTTTGTATCTTTTAACGAAAAAGGCATAAAATCTAAGCTTCTAAATTTAGAAAAACCTTGTTATATTATTAGAGTTGAAGGAAAAGTTGGCGCAACTAACGAAGGTTATCTATATCCTTGTAACCAAGAAAAAACGGGACAGGCAGAAATATTAGTATCGACTCCACCTCTATCAACTCGACAATTAGGCGATCCAACTTTTCTCAAGTTTCATGGTGTAAAATACGCTTATGCCACGGGCGCAATGGCTCAAGGAATTGCTTCTGAAGAACTGGTAATTGCCCTTGGTAAAGAGAAAATTTTAAGTTCATTTGGTGCTGGTGGCTTATCTCCTGCTCGCGTCGAAGCAGCCATTAAGCGTATTCAGCAAGCTTTACCCGAAGGGCCTTACGCATTTAACTTACTCCACAGTCCTAGTGAACCTGCTATTGAACGCGGTGTTGTTGATTTGTATCTTAAATATCAGGTGAGAACAATAGAAGCTTCCGCCTTCCTCGATTTGACTGACAACATTGTTTACTACCGCGCTGCTGGACTTAGTTTGAATGTAGACAATAAAATCGAAATCAAAAATAAAATTATTGCCAAAGTTTCTCGGAGAGAAGTTGCAATCAAATTTCTGCAACCTGCTCCAACAAAAATTTTGAAGCAATTAGTTGAGCAAGGTCTTATCAGTGAATTACAAGCAACCCTAGCTGAAAAAATTCCTGTAGCTGACGATATTACTGCCGAAGCAGATTCTGGTGGTCATACAGATAATCGTCCTTTGGTTTGTCTCTTACCTTCCATCTTAGAATTGAGAGATGAAATTCAAAGAAAATTTTCTTATGAAAAACCTGTCCGAGTTGGAGTAGCAGGAGGAATTGCTACGCCACAATCAGCATTAGCTGCCTTTATGATGGGTGCTGCTTATGTTGTAACAGGCTCGATTAACCAGTCTTGCATTGAAGCCGGAACTTCTCAACATACGAAACAATTATTGGCTCAAGCCGAGATGGCTGATGTGATGATGGCTCCGGCGGCAGATATGTTTGAAATGGGGGTAAAACTCCAAGTACTCAAAAGAGGAACTCTCTTTCCTTTACGAGCCCAAAAAATGTTTGAACTATACAAAAACTATGACTCAATTGAAGATATTCCCTTGGTGGAAAGAGATAAATTAGAAAAACAAGTTTTGAAGAAGAGCTTGGATGCAGTGTGGCAAGAGACAGTTACTTATTTATCTCAACGCAATCCTGATAAATTGGCCAAGGCTGTTAATAATCCCAAACTGAAGATGGCTTTAATTTTTCGCTGGTATCTGGGATTATCATCCCGTTGGTCTAACTTTGGTGAAAAAGGCAGAGAAATGGATTATCAAATATGGTGTGGCCCTGCTATGGGCAGTTTTAATGACTGGGTTAGAGGTTCTTACTTATCTGAATCAAATAATCGCCAGGTAGCTGATGTTGCCAACCATATTATGACCGGAGCAGCCTTTTTATACCGGATACAAAGTTTAAAAGTTCAGGGCTTACAAATGCCCGCTTATTACAGCGAATATCGTCCAGTTACTTTTAATTAAAGGAGGAAACATCAGATGAATACTGTTAAAATTGATAACCGAATTCCCAAGATTCAAAATAAGCTTTTCGAGCAGGCACATACTCAGCCTTTAGAATTAAAAACTGTTGCTATAGCTATGAGCAAGCAGGGAATTAAAGGAGAAAAGCTCTACTCTCATCCGGGAATGCTTCCCTTACCCGTACCGATTTGTGAGTATTTATTTTCTTTTAATGCTCGTCAAATGTCAATTTTATCTGCGACATTTTTTGCTAACTTCTACAAGTATGTTGCCAATAGCGAATATCAGTCTCTCATATCCAACATGAGTGTTGCTGAAAAAGTTTTTGCTTCCTACTCGGATGAATTTATGATTCTTCATCAGGAAACTAATGAAGAGATGGATCATATTTGGTCTTTTAGAACCGTATATAGTATGGTCTGTCGAGAAATAGGAATTGAAAGTTCATTTGATGAGCCTAGCTTTTTCTATGGAACTGTTGGTGCAATACCTCAATCAGATTTCGATAACTTCGATACCCGTTTTACTTTTGATGAAGATTTAAATGAAACTCTGTTGAATCTTAAAAAGGGGAAAAACTTTCTTAAAAAGATTGTAGAACAGACTCAGCAGCAAGGCAAAAATTTTACATATCGAACTTTACGCTTCATGATTGGGGATGCTATAAGGATGTTACCGGCCCAAATAGTTCAAGAAATTGGCTTGGGTAGTTTGACTCTACTCTATCGGTATATGGCTAATATCGAGTTAAAAAAAAGCGAAGCTTTTTTATTTGATTCCCCTGAAAACTTTGATTATGAACCATTAGCTGTTGAATTGAATCAGGGTCACTTAACAGATGAAGCACGTCATTACACAACATCCTTTGATTTAGGAGTAGAACTATATAGGGCAGCTTCTCCTGAGGGTCAAGATTTCATTCGATATTTCATGCAGCTAATTTTGGAAGACTACATTAGCGCTAGTTTCACAACTTATTTGGAGAAGTTAGACTTCACTGCCCAAGGAATCATGTTAACTGATATTAGAGTTGGGCTAAACTCACTAAGTATGTCTCTGCACCATCCTGAATTAGTTGATAAACGAGTAGATATAAATCAATTAGTTCATTCTTGGAGACAAGTGAGTTCAAAATGGCGCAATATAATTGGTTACATGGAACAAAAGAGTTGGCAATACAAATCTCAGCAGCTAGAGCGTCTTATTAAAGAATTGGGACTGGAGTTAAATACCAGTAAGCTAGGTAATCTCTATGATCGTTACAAGGATGCTTTGGCAATGAAGGAAATTCAAAAAGTTATTGAAGTAGCCTAACAGTTGTTAAATCTGTTAACCCTCTTTCGTGAAACCAGCGAGTTTAGAAATGATAGTATCTATTCATTTTGAAGACGACCAGAAAACAGTTCAAGTTGAAGCAAACCAACGCTTAACTAAGGTTTGTGATGAGCATCCTAGTTCAATTTTATTTGGTTGTCGTTGTGTTGCTTGCGGAACTTGCCTCATAGAAGTTGTGAGTGGGATAGAAAATCTAACTCCTGTGATGGATGAAGAGCGGATTTTGCTTGATGTGTTGGCTCCCGATAATACCAATGTTCGCCTAGCTTGTCAATGCGTAGTACAGGGTGATATTCGTATTCGGGTAGCGGATTAACTGGCAAATTTCATATAGCTCGATATGCTCTTAGGAGATATGCAGCAGCAGCGAAAGTTAAAACCTTTTTCTAATATCTCCTACCTTATACTTTTCAAAAGTTTTAGCCAGTACAGCAATCCTATTTAGGAATGCTATATATCCAATTCTTTTTACTTCAGAGGTATGTAAATGAGTCAGTCTATTCCTGAGACAACTAAAAAGCAGTCTTATACCGCAGAAGAAATTCAAGCTTGGTTAGTATCTCATATTGCAGAGCAGCTAGGAGTTGAATCCAAGGATATAGATGTTAGTCAACCTTTAGACAGCTACGGTTTAGAGTCAGCCCAGGCAATGTTTCTTGTTAGCAAAGCTGAGAAGTTGTTTGGTTTTGAGCTATCTCCAATTTTATTGTGGCATTACCCCACTATTGAAACGCTATCCCAGCGTTTAGCGGAAGAATCCAAAGCTTCGCAGTCAGAGATTTTTGAGATTTAAACATCAAAGCTGCTATTGAATAGTTCGCAACACAAGATTTTGATAGTTTGAAACTATGAATATATCCAGGTTTTTAGCAAGGCTTACTCAAAAGATTTTACAGGTTATCGAACAATAATTACAACCTAAATCAAGAATTAAGCTTGCAAATAATCAATCATTAGAGGGAACCAAAAGTAAATATGATTTACAACAGAAAGCTGGGACACCTTGAGCAAGCTATGGAAATCTTAAATAGCCGTGCGAAAACCTGGAACATAGTAACTATTAGTCGCATCAAGGGCTATATCTGCGAAGAAACTCTGACACAGGCTTTAGACATAATCCAATGTCGTCACCCTCGTCTAAATTCAAAAATTTTTGGAGAGAAAAATAGTCTTATTTTTCAAAGTCAAGAAACAGCAAATATTGCTTTCCGCGTTGTCAGAAAGTTAGACAATGAGCAGTGGCAAGAAGTGGTTGATGAAGAGATGAACAACGGAATTGATAGTAGCAAAGGTTTACTGCGAGTTGTTCTTATTCATCTTTTGGGTGATGGGCATGTAAGTTACCTAATTACAACAATACACCATGCGATCGCAGATGGTTTATCATCCATCCAACTTCACTCAGAAATCTTGACTTGTTGTCAAAAAATTGTGTCTGGCGAACCAATTAATCCAGTTATTAGCTTAACTCCACTTCGACCCATCGAAGAACTAATGCCCAAATGGGCTAAGGGATTTAGAGGTAGGATAAATAGCATTATCTTTTTATTGCAGCTTGGGTTACAAAAAATCTGGAATCGACCACAAACATTAGGTTTTGAAAAGTACGTATCTATTGCAAAGCGTACTTGCAATATTATCCACAGACAACTTGACGAAGACTTAACCCAAAAATTTGTAGATCATTGTCGACAAGAAAATACAACAGTACATAGTGCTTTGTGTGCTGTACTGATGTTTACAATAGGGAGAAAAATAATTAAAGGAAATAGCAAAAATACACGAGTAAACTGCCTATCATATTTTGATTTGAGGAGACATCTCGAACCAGCAATTAGTGATGATCAGATGGCTGTATTAGCCTCGTCTGTTATGGGATTTCATACTATAGGGAGAAACACGTCCTTTTGGGAATTAGCCCGTGAGGTGAAACAAAAACTTGAAGTTAGTAAAAAATCCGGCGATCTCTTTAAAATGATTTTGATTGCCAAGCATCTCATAGATTTTTGTTTTATCTATCCCAAGCAAGTAGCTGCCACAGTATCTGTTTCTAATGTTGGCAAAGTAAATATACCCAAATATTACGGTGAATTTGAACTAGAAGAAATCAGTTTCGCTGGTTCCCACGCTTTGTATGCAGGTGTTTTTGTTATCCACGCCTCAACTTTTCAAGGAAAAATGCTGTTGAATTTTGTTTTTTCTCAACCTTCAATCAGTCAGAGTACTATGGATATTCTTGTAAACAATGTTATGTCTTATATTTTTGACATTTGCAATTTAAATTTAGACTCTAGTTTTATGCATAACTAGGATATTCATTTCTCAATTCATAAAATGACAAACTAATATTTAAAAAAAATAGGAGATTCTAAAACTATGAACGCATCAGAGCTTGTAGCAAACCTTACTCAACAAGGTGTTCATTTATGGGTTGATAACGACAAGTTAAAGATTCGCTCACCAAAGGGATTAATTACATTAGAAATGCAAGCAAAAATAGTTGCTTACAAAGCAGATATTGTGGCATTTCTGCATGAGATGGATGTAGCTTCTGACTTAAATTCTGTCCCTTTAAGTCAAGGACTAAACTTACAAACTATTGGTCGTCTAATTGGAGGCTTTTCAGAGCAATCAACTGTAGAATATAAGTCGCCAATTATTGATCCTAAAGCTATGGCTCAGAAGTTGATAGTTACATTCAAACCTTTGCCTAATAGCTACAATAATCAACAAATTCGGAAATTTCGCCAAGAATTGGAAGGTAAACTGAGAGATTATGGTGTCAAAATTTTATCTTGGGAGGAAGCGATCGCAGAATTCAACTACGATCTAATAATCCCGGTAATTAACAAAAAGAGAAACTTTAAATTCAAAGGAGTTAAGTCAGAAGTTAACGCAATTATTGATGTAGAAATCCCTCCTTCTTTTTTGAGAAAATTGGGTATATTTGTAGCAGAAATTCTCTACAAAATTTATTCTCAATTTATCTTAAACGATCGCAAAATACCTGTGATAAAAATAGCTAGATTGAGCAGTTGGGCTGAAGACCATGCAGCTAAATATGTTGACAACCCTAGCAAAACGCAAGTGATTGTAATTACTGACATAGACCATGATTTTATTAGCCCTGCCATTCCATATAAACAAAAAATAAATATTGGGATAAACACTTTAATTAGAACATTTTCTGAAGTTGTTATTGGAGTGTCATCTAATAAAATTTCTATACTAAATATGAATCTTTCAGACTCTATTTTTTCCAGGAGCGAGATAGAAAGGTTTGTCTTAAAATCGCTAATACCTAAAGTTTTTGTACCGATTGCCCCACTTTTACTGAGCCGATTTGAGCTAGGACAGTATAATCCTCAAGAATCTAGCTATGCTGCAAAATTAGTGAAATTGGGTCAGGAATTAGCATCAACCGGTTTATTCCCTCCTGGTTTTAAATTGAATGAAGTGATTAAAAGAAAATCCCATAGAGATATTGTCAGCGTCATCATAAATGGTAGAACAGGTGTCTCTTATGGCTTTGTTGCTTATGCTGAACCTCCACAATATTTTGGAGATGTAGAAGTAACTAAAAACGAGTGGGAAAGTCTACTACCTGTTAAAGGATTTAGTAGTAACGAACTTCGTCAAAATCAAAATGGTAGACGCTATGTCAAAATCAAAATATTAGAAAAATATGTATTTAGACAAATCCCCGATATTTGGCTTGTAAGTTCTCGTTCTGGGTCAAATAAAACAGACTTGAATATTGCTGACGATATTATCAGAATTGGTTTGAAAGAAAAGCTATATCTCCAACTTCCTAAAGTGATTCGTTCCGAATTAGCAGATATGAAACCTTCTTATGATATTTATGTCATGCTTGCGATTAGTCTTTCTGCGGCTTTGTATACGCCAGAATTAATTAAAGATGGTGCGCCAATTGTTCATTTTCACGGCTACCCAGCATTTGATTGGTTTAAACCAAATGAATACTGTGTTGGAGTAAATAATCCTTCGGTACCTTGTGGAACCTATGAATCTGGTGTATTCAACTTTCTGGGTATTTCTAGCTTGGTCGAACAACAAGCTAGAAATATATCTTTAGTTAGTTTAGTAGAACCAGATCATGGCACAAATTTTATAGCTCATGATTTGGATTATTTAGTCGAAAGATTGAAAACTGGGTGTGCAGAAGGGCAAATTGAATTAGGTGGAAAACATTTTGCTTCTCTGAGATCGAAGGTAGAAGAATGTAGAGTCTAAATTTGTGAAAGAGGCTTTTAATTCTCACTGTTTAACCAAGAATTGGAAAGCATGATTCTCTTTGCTGTGGAACACGTGCGCGTAGCAAGCTTTAAAAGTAGGGTATGAGACAGCAAAGCTAAAGCATCTAATCAATAATAAGCTTAGGTCATTCACATAAAAATGCTAGAGCGTTATTTCTAGCATTTTTATACGGATGACTTTTTAATGTTTACAAAAAATTACTCAAGTATTGATCGAGTTGCGTATGAGTTGCATTTGAGTTGCATTTGAGTATCTTGCTGTCATAATATACTTATAAATCACAAGCTAATGAGATTTTTAGGTAGTATTCAAATGACTTTTACTATATATGTAACAAGTGGAGAAAACACCTGAATTTGTACCAACAGTAAAGTTGTAGATTAAATCTGTAAACATCGAAAACCAAACTATTTTCATCACAGAAATTAATGGATTTATCGGCTTGCGTTTTGCTGAGTTAGCTATAGCAAAGGGAATGAAAGTCCGTGGACTACAAAATTTCTCGGATAAAGCTAAAAAAGCGCAAAAACTCGGTGTTGAGGTGATTGTTGGTAGTGTTACTAATCTAGCTACTGCCCAAATGGCTTGTCAGGCAGTAGATGTAGTTACACATACGGCTGAACTAGCTAAAGAAAGTGGCTCAATTGAGCATTTTCATGAGGTAAATGTTAGGAGCACTGTCAATATAGCTAAAGCTACTAAGAATACTGGTGTCAAAACCTTTGTGCATCTTTCGAGGGGATGCAGCACATACAGGAATAGCTGAGAAAAACACACATCCAAAAGATAATTGAATCACCGTAGTTGATTTAGAAAGTTTTCATACCAAGTGTTAAAGCATCATACATACATATTAAGTATTAGACCATGAATAAACAACCTCTTCGTATTGCGATTTTTACAGCATTATATGCTCCGTTCATGTCGGGGGTTTCTATGGGAGTACACCAGCGTGTTCGCTGGTTGCTACAGCAGGGACATGAAGTCTTTCTGATCCATCCTGGAGTCAATTATCTGTACCCCAAAGAAGTTCGCGATCGCCCCATGTTAAGGCTGGAGGAAGTTCAGTCTTTCTCCAACTTTTCTTCTTATGCTTACCCAAGCAAACCAATGATATTCTACAAGTCTCTTCCCGAACCATTGCACTATCGATATTGGAGTGATACCAAGCTGTTATTAAATTTTCAGCCTGATATTGTGGTGGTTGAAGAAGCGCCAGGAATGATCGGTTACTATTCACTTTTTTTGCAAGGTTATGGTCGCCCTATTGGCACCGAATACACAAAGCGAACAGGCACACCAATAATATCTATATTCCATACCGATATAGTTGCTTATATTCGATATTACATAGGAGAGTGGTTATTCAGATTTATTCGTCTTACCATTCCCGTTCTAATTAAGCAATTAAGTGAAGCTTATGACGTTAATTACTTCCCTTCTCAAGAACAACTCACTAAGTACAAATTGATGGCAGCTCAACATGTAGCATATCTCCCCTATCAAGGGGTCGATTGCGAAAAATTTCATCCCCGAAATATTTGTTATAACCCAATTCCTGACGATAAACGACCCACTTTGCTATTTGTCGGACGAATTAGTGCAGAAAAGAACGTCAAGCAACTCCTAGATGCGTTTGCGCTCATTGCTGCCAAAATTCCTGATGTCCATTTAGTAATTGTTGGTAGCGGTCCCCAAGATAAAGAGATCCGTCGGCTTGCCAAAAAGTTTGAATCTGGTATTACGGTTTGGGGTGAGTCTCACGGTACAGAACTTTTGGGATGGTTTGCGCGAGCAGATGTATTTATCAATGCCTCCGTCACCGAAAATTTTTGCACCACTAATATGGAAGCTTTAGCATCTGGAATCCCTGTTGTAGCAGCTGCTGCTGGGGGAAACCCAGAGCAGATTTTACCCGGTATCAATGGCTTTTTAACTAAACCCAATAATCCAAAAGATTTCGCAATGAAGGTGATTACAATTCTGGAAAATTCCGAACTCAAAGAAGAAATGTCTCGACAGGCTCACCTCTACATACAAAAATTTGATTGGTCGGCGTGTATGGAAAAATTTGAAGAAAAACTTTATCAGCATGTTGGAGCATCGAAAAAACTGGAGGTAAAAGGTACTGCACAGGTAGTTAATAGGTAGGCAAATAACGAAAGTCTGTGAGTTGTACATATCTGCTTAATTACTCTTTAAGAAAACTCTTCGCGTCAGAACGAATGCTGTGGGTTGTTAATTACTTATGAACCTGATCCGTCTTCTATTGCGTACTTCTTCTCTTCAGCTCTGTTTTGCAATTTTAGCTGGTATTTTCAGCGGCGGCACTGCTGCTGGTCTAATTGCCCTAATTAATACGACATTGAGTCAAAATCAGCCATCAAAAACCATACTAATTTGGAGTTTTGTCGGTCTTTGTTTACTGCGGTTAATTGCTAATTTCGTTTCTCAAGTTTTATTGATACAACTTTCACAAAAAGCAATTCTCAATTTGCGGGTACTTTTAACCCGCAGTATTCTTGCCTCACCTTTACGTCACTTAGAACAAATCGGTGCTCATGGACTTTTAGCTGTTCTCACTGAGGATATTCAAACAATCTCTAACACAGTTATTATCGTCCCTTTTGTGTGCATTAATATTGCCATTGTGATTGCCTATCTGATTTATCTGAATTGGTTATCTAAAATTGTCTTCCTCATAGGTATTAGCTTTATGTTCCTAGGAATATTTAGCTATTCACTACCAATGATGAAGGCTATATCTTTTTTAAAGTTGGCTCGTGAGCAGGAAGATAGATTATTTAAGCATTTCCGTAGCGTCATTCAAGGCACAAAAGAACTCAAACTACATCGCCGACGACGGCAAGCATTTCTCTCTGAAGAACTCCATACCACTGCTTCATCATTCCGCCGTCATAATGTTGTGGGAATGAGTATCTTTGCTGCGGCTGCTAGTTGGGGACAAGTTCTATTTTTTGTTGCTATTGGGCTACTTTTATTCATCATCCCTACTATCAATAAAATTCCACCTGCAATTCTATCTGCTTATGCCCTAACTATTATCTACTTGATATCACCTCTAGAGTATATTATGAGTATGATGCCTAGCATAACTAAAGCCTTAGTAGCTTTAAAAAAAGTGGAGTCTCTGGGTCTATCATTAGCAAATTATTCAAACGAAATTTGTGATAATGTTTCACTGGCATCAGATCAATATTGGAACTGCCTAGAACTGGTAAATATAACCCATGCTTATTATCAAGAGCGGGAAGAAAGCAACTTTATCCTTGGACCTATTAACTTAAAATTTCATCCAGGAGAACTTGTTTTTATTGTAGGAGGCAACGGTAGTGGTAAGTCTACCCTCGCTAAGTTAATTAGTGGGCTTTACATTCCTGAAACAGGAAATATTTATCTAGACGATCAGCTCATTGATAATCATAATTTAGAGTGGTATAGACAGCAATTTTCTGTAGTATTTTCCGATTTTTATCTTTTTGATCGCTTCTTGGGTTTGGATAGTGGCGATCTGGATATTCAGACTCGAAAGTACCTTATTGAATTCCAATTAGACCATAAAGTTAAGGTCAATAATGGAGTACTTTCTACCACGGGCCTTTCTCAAGGACAACGCAAACGTCTCGCTCTAGTTACTGCTTATTTAGAAGATCGTCCCATTTATATATTTGATGAGTGGGCATCAGATCAAGATTCTGTATTCAAGGAAATTTTCTATACTCAACTTCTGGTGGAGCTAAAGAAGAGAGGAAAAACTGTACTAGTTATTAGTCATGATGACCAATATTTTTACCTGGCAGATCGGATTGTCAAGCTGGAATACGGCCAAGTGAAAACTGAACATTTAAATATTGGAAAGGAGCAAAGCAATGTTTTTGAATAATTCTTTTATTATTTTATGGGAAACATAGCATTAAACTGTTGGTGAATTAGGGCTTTACTTGGTTTACTTTGATACAACCAATTAAATTTTGCAAAAGTGTTGTAGAAAACGAATAAATAAATTTTAATCCAGTATTTAAAAAGTTCAAAAATTTGCTTGTTGCATTTTTTTCGTAAAATTACCAAGATTAGCTAAGAAAAGCCTGACAAATTACAAGGAAACATTCAGGTAGAAAGTGGTAATGGATGGACAATGTTTACCTTTACACTAACTGATTTATTATAGGTTTTTAGCTTTTCCTAAAATTTTATAATTTTTATTTTACAAATAAATTATTAGAGGTGTATAGATATACGTCTCTAATAACTGATGTTATAAATATTTTTACAGATGTATGAGATAATTAAAGCAAATTATTAAATTTAGAAGAATGGCATTAACTATATCTTCCGCACCCCAAGGTTTTAGCGCATTTATTACTAATTTAGGAATACGCGATACAACTGATGATTTTGTATTTATTAAATCAGAAGTTCCTTGTGTTGCTGATGGAGTCTTCACTCAAAGTCTTTTTGCCGGGCCAAGTGTTACTATTAGCCGCGACAACTTAAAAGATTCACAAGTACAAGGAATCGTCGTTATATCTAAAAATGCAAATGTTGCTAATGGTGCTGTTGGCATTGCTGATGCCCAAGAAGTTTTAGAATTAGTTGCAACTGAAACTGGAATTGCTGCACATAATATGGTGATAGCTTCTACAGGCGTAATTGGCAGGCGTTACCCGATTGAAAAAATTCGAGCAGGTTTATTAGGATTGGGCAAAAAATTGACTCCTGCTGATTTTAATGCCGCAGCCCGTGGTATTATGACCACCGATACCGTATCAAAACTAGCTACACGACAAATAGGAAATGCCAAGCTGGTAGGAATTGCCAAAGGTGTTGGCATGATTGAGCCTAATATGGCTACTCTCTTAACTTTCTTTTTTACTGATGCTGCAATTTCTGCAAATAGCCTTCGTTCTATTTTTCGCTCAACTATAGATAAAACCTTTAACTGCTTAAGTGTAGACACTGACACTTCTACTAGTGACTCCGCTGTGATTCTAGCTAATGGAATAGCCGGTGAAGTTTCAGAAGCAGATTTTGCCGATGCATTGCAAGAAGTTGCACAAGAATTAGTGCTGAAAATTGCAAGAGATGCAGAAGGTGCCACCAAAATTATTGAGGTGACTGTAGATTCAGCTATTAATTATGTACAAGCGAAAAAAGTAGCTAAAGCAATTGTCAATTCACCATTAGTAAAAACCGCCGTCTATGGAGCAGATCCGAATTGGGGACGAGTTGCGATGGCTATAGGTAAATGTGAAAATGAACAGCAGATCAATCCAGAACGAGTTGTTATTAGTTTTGATGACGTGAAAGTTTATCCTAGTAGTTTAACTAATGAAAATCTGGAACAATTGCGGCAAATTATGTCCAAAGACAAAGTAGATATTCATGTTAGCCTCAATATTGGCGAAGCTTCTGCAACTGTATGGGGTTGCGATCTTTCAGAGGGTTATATAGAAATTAATGGCAAATACTCAACTTGATTAACAAGAAGAGACGCGAAATTGTACGTGTAGGCAGTTAATAGGCAAGAGGCAATAGTCAAGAAGGCTTTTTGAGTTGTACGGAGTTTTGTCACAAATCAAATATGAGTCCTATAGCTTGAATAGATACTACACAAATTTGCAATAGCTGAGGTTTAAGCCTCAGCAACACAGCATAGCTGCCTTCTTCATCGGTAATATTCGGAACCTCACCTTGCTATCAAGGAGAGAAACTTTGGCATCAGTCAAAAGTGGGATTATGTGCTTTCGGACATGATATTAGTCAGAAGTGTAGAGATGGATGAATGGCGGAGGGACATTAAGAGCTAATTGCTTTGTCAAAAAAATTGACGCAGGTAGTTTTTATGTATTATAGTATAATACATAAATGATGAGTTAGATTAAAAAAACTTCCTAGCCAGTACAGCACGGTGAAAATAAAATTACCATTTGTATGCAAGTACTCGATATTACAAGAAAAATTTTAAAATCTCATATTTAACACAAAATAACTCTATTAACGCTGCATAACTAAACAAATATGGATTTTGACTATTTTAGAAGCAATGAAGGCACTCCTACAAATAATACCCGCCAAAGCTTGCTTGCTAGCGGTTGGCGACCGTTTAACCGAGAATTAGATTGGGGTTTTTTATGGCAATTGTTGTATAGTGACTCCCGCGAATTAACTCAAAAAAGTTTGAATTTAGCGAGTAATGTTGCTGATATTCTGGGACGAAATAATTATGCTTGGTGGGCTAATTTATTAAATATTGTATCTGATAATACCCGCTACGAAGTTGAAAAATTTTGGAATTACATTACACCAGATCCTCAATCACCAGATCATCGCTACAAAGATGTTTTGAGTACGGAAACGCCTATTGTTCAATTTGTCAGTCGTAGTAGCATTCCCATTGATTATGTTCTTAACCGACTGCAAGAAATTACTGTACTGCGAGTTTTGGGTGTGTTGGGTAATCCTGACATTATTACTCAGTATTATTCAGAAAGAGATTTTTATTTTCCTATAGATAGATTTGTTAGCTGGGAACGCTTAGATGTGATTAATACTGTTTATGCTTACTGGGCAAAGCATGACGTTTGGTTGCAAATTGATCCCTACGAGCGCGGACGGCGACAATATAGTTTAATGGCGAGAAATCTTGCCCCACTAATTAACAAGGCGACTTACGACTTGGCAGTTATGCTGAGTGGATATCAAAGTCGTGTAGGTAAAGTTCACAGCCAATTTCCCATTCGCACATTTCCGGCAGATATCCAACAGTTTACTGATGCTGTACAGCAAGCGATTCTGAATCAAAACCAGTTAGCGGTTGTTGTACATGGGAAACCAGGTACTGGTAAAACAGTCTGGACACAAGCTGTAGCAAAAGAAATTCTTGTACCTTTAGGGTATGTAATTTTTATTTTAGATCATGATGCGATCGCTAATTTTGTCCCCCCAACTTACATAGAGCGTATTTGTATCGTTATTAACGAAGCTGATAATCTAGCGCAAAATCGAGCTTCTGAGGTAGCACAATACAATAACAAAACCGAACACATTCTCAGTTTGCTGGATGGTACTTTGTATCAAAGTGTCATTGATGAGTCTGGTATTCAGATGCAGCAACGATTAGTTGTCTTGATGACTTGTAATACTACTGAAAGATTAGATCCAGCCATGTTACGTAAGGGCAGGGTGGATTTAATATATGAGTTTACGCAACTATTTGTATGAAGGAGGCAGGATAGCGCAGCGGTAGCGAGTCCGCGAGCGTCGGCAGAAGGCAGGAGGAATACTACTTTTCTTGTTAAACTACACTACTCCCCACTCCCGTTCGGCGGAAGCCTACTACCTATCTCAGTCGTAGTTTAAACGAAAACTGCTGTAAATCGACTTTTACCAAAGTTTTACCTGTTTTTGGGATACAAGCTGATGCTGTTTGCGCCAAGCTTGGGGAGGTAAACCGTGATGTTGGCGAAACTGGCGAGAAAAATGAGACACATCTTGATAACCTAATGCTTTGGCAATCTTCTCGATAGTCTGATTATTATTTTGGAGTAAAAAACGAGCGCCTGCCATTCGGCGTTTGACAATCCAGCAGTTTACAGTTTCTCCCGTTTGCCTTGCGACTCGGTTAGTTAAGTAAGCAGGTGAGTAACCAACAGCAACAGCCACATCACACAAAGTAATTCCTTGATGATAATGGGCTTCAATAAAGTCGAAAACTTCTTTTAATTGAGGAATACAGGGAAAGATTGACTTAGAAGGGATCGTGGGTTCTTTATCAGGGGTTTCTTCAGGTGCGATCGCACCTAGAGTATTATCTACAAATACTGATTTTGGAGCTTTCTCAAATTTCATAGCGCACCAGTATTGCAGAGTAGCTTGCTTTTGTAGTCGGATAGCGATCGCTCTGTGTAATTCGTCTAGTGTCGAGGGTTTGGTAAGATAATCATCTGCTCCCAATTCCATAGCTTTGCGAACATCTGCTTTGTTACTACTTCCAGTCAGAAAAATAAAAGGAATAATTGCAGTAACAGGATCTTGGCGTAGCGTATTTAAAACGCTATAACCATCCATATCGGGCATCGTGATATCGCAAATCACTAAGTCGGGTATAAACTCTTGTGCTTGTTGGATACCAGCTAGACCGTTGTCAGCACTGATTGTATCAAAACCTTTAGCCTTAAGACCTTTTAAATAAAGATCGCGGGTAACATTATCATCTTCAATGACGAGAATTTTATTTGACGATTCGTACATAATTTTTTATTACCATAACTTTTAGCAGAAGCTGGTTAACTATTAAACTGTGGCGAGATTTTGCCTAGTTTAGTTAGATTTACGCCGTGCTGTACTCAACTTTTTTGGGAGTATGAAAATAGGCATAAGCTTAATTACCTCGTTCCGAGAGTTGTGATTGTTAAGTTGTTAATTAATAACTAATCTTGATTTCAACATTCATAACTCGGAAATACTAAACTCTGACTTGATTAATGCCAACGTCACAGTAAACTTAGTGCCTACACCAAGTTTACTTTCCACAGATACTTGACCATGATGTAAGTCTACTAGGGTTTTAAGAATTGACAGTCCTAGCCCAGTGCCAGGTATGTGATCGATATTAGTCCCACGGTAAAATGGTTCAAATATTCGTTGTTGATCTAGCGCTGAAATACCAATACCTCTATCTTCGACCTGGAAAATTAATTGCCCATTTTGGCAAAAAAGTCTCAAATCAACTGTCATACCGGAGGGAGAATATTTTATTGCATTATCGAGCAAATTTTTCAAAATCGGCTCTAAAAGTTTTTTGTCTATGCAGGCTGTTAGAGAATTTTCTTGAGTGACAAACTTAATCGGGATTTTGCTAATGCTCATCTGCATTTCTGCAACTAAGTCATTACAGAAATCAACTAACTCAAGTGGCTTTGGCTCATAGTTTATTTTTGCTGCTTCTGCCTTAGAGAAGAATAAAATATCATCCAACATCTGACCAAGTTGTTCTGTAGCTTTTTGAATGTGATCTAGCAGTGGTTGGATTTTCTTCTGTGTACGTTTGTCTACTTCTTCCTTTAATAAACTATTAGAAAATGAAACAATATTCAATGGTGTACGGAATTGATGGCAAACCATAGAAAGAAAACGCGCTCTAAGTTCGCTAAGTTGTTTTGCTTGTTCTAAAGCTTGGTTGAGACCTAATTCTGCATATTTGTAATCGGTAATATCAATGCCTGCAATCATTTCTACTGGTTTCCCACCAAAATCTAGCACTCCATCCAGCATTACAACCGCACAAGCTAGCCAGCGCTCCGTACCGCTTTTTGTCAGAATATTCATCTCCTGGTATTCAAAGTTAGTTGCTTCACTCTGCTTACGTACCTGCCTGCGTCTTTTGCTTTTAATCAGTCGGCGAAGATCAAAACCCGTTAACAGTTCCTCTTTTGTGTAACCAGTCAGTTGCTCTACTGCTGGATTTATGTAGCAAAGCCGCGTACCTTGAATTAGAAAAGTGCTGGTATCTGTTGTTTCAGCTAAAGTCCGAAATCTAACTGCGTTTAGCCGCAATGCCTCTTCAGTCTGTTTCGATTCAGTAATGTCCCAAATACTCCAGACTCTACCAATAATTTTGCCATCCAACAAGTGAGGCTTAGAGTAGTGTGCAAAAACTCTCCCATCTTTCAATTCCAGAATATCGTAGCTCTCAAAATCAGATTGGCTAGACACTTCCCAAATTAGCCGATTAAAGGCTTGTGGATCTTTAAGTTGATTCTCAAAAAAGGCTTTGCATCGAGGACATTTCTTAGATAATATTAGGGACTCCGGGATCTGCCACATATCGACAAATTTCTGATTTAAGCTCAGAATATCTCCCTCAGAGTTAACTGCAACAATACCAATGGCAGTAGATTCGAGAGTAGAACGCAGTAAAGAAAGAGATGCTTCTAGTTCTATTTCTTTTGATTTGAGTTGAGAAAACTCCTGCTGCAAATTGTCTTTGGCATCCCTTAATTCATCGGTCCATTTTTGCACGCTCAGTTCTACTATTTCATCACTTATTTCCCGAACGAAAGCACAGCCAAATTCTATATCTTGTTGCTTTACATAGCTAATGGATATTTCTACCAGAAAGATCCGCCCTCGTTTTGTGCGGTAACGAGATTTAAAGGTAAGAGAACCTTCTGAGTTAATATTTGACCAGTTGTGTAGAGAAAAATCTACGTCTATATCTTGCAACCTCATGGAAAGTAATTCCTCACGGGAATACTCAGTCATCTGGCAAGTGGCATCGTTGACGTAGAGAAACTGTGCATTTTCTCCTAAACAAAAGGCAGCATCTACAGCTTGATTTATTAGAAAGTGAGCAAACTTCATTTCTATTTCTGGCTGTAGTGACCATTGAGTGTTTGATCTAGCTAGTTTATAATCGCCAGAATTCATATCCCTACTTGCTCCTGGTAATTAATCAACACCATAGCCATTAATGAGTTGATAGTCATAGCTGACTAAAAACTCTGGTGCAGTGTTAGGCGGTTAAAAAAGAAAATTAGTTAGTAAACTAAAAAATATTACTAACGAGGTTAACAAAACTTATCATACCAATAACAAGAGAATAATTTAACCAAGTTTTCCTGAAAAAAATCAATATTTAATTTTAAATTTATTATTGACTTAAACAACTCTTGATGAATACAAAAAATAGACAAATCAAACCTATAATAGTCAATAGACCTTATTAACTAAGAGTTGAAAATTGCCAATCTATAAGTAGTGAATATATTAAAAATTTAAACCAGTACTGCTTCTCGTAATTCGTAATTACGGGAATTTGTTTACATTTAACAAGTAAAGAGATGTAGCCTGCGCCATAGCTAAGGAATGGTTCACCAACCCAAAGTTACTGGGTTTCGACTGGGAAACGGTTAAATGATAAAATTTTTCTTCCTTACCTTTTCCCTAGGCAACGACTTTGACCAACTACTAATGTAGAGTCGTGTGATTATCAACTATAAATGAATTTACCGGGCTTGGCTTGAATCAACAAATTCTAACTCATCAATTCATTTTCTTAATTTGTCTTAACTATAGTATATCAGGGATTTAACTATAGAAGAATACGCTGAGTCATCCGTCCCAAGAAATACATTTATGTAACACAAACACGTATAAATTGGCGTATAATTTTATATTTGTTTTTTAAAAGAGAAATGTCATCTGTCACAAGAAATATAAATACGCTAAACTAACACGTGCAAATTTGCGTACAAGGTTGTATTTGTTTTGCCATAAAGTAGCATTTTACTGTAAACCTGCGTAACTGTGATCAATCGCCAGAGGCTAGAAAGCTAGTTTTAAAGGGGTTTGGGCTTAAATCCCTAATCTCTTTTCTCAAAGAATATCTACTCAATGCTTAGTCTTCGCTCAAAGGATATATAAAAGGTGAAGCAACTATGTATTTATCGTTACAAATAATTGACTCAATGAGTTTTTGGTGGCAATATAAAGGCGACCAAACTGTTGTAGTTTGACTCATGCTACAAGGCAAATTCAAGAATTAATAGGTAAGACAGGCAGTTGCCAATTGGAAGTGCCTGGGAGAAGAAAAGTAAAAGAATCGTCATCTTTATCAAAAGATTTTCTATTGTAAATTTGGTCATATAGCTCAGTAGCGATGCCTACGCCTACGCAGAATATCAATTTTTTAGAATGACTCAGTTGGAGATGTCGCAATAAAAATAAAAGCGAAAGTATTGCCACTTTTATCAAAAGATTTATCATTGCAGATATGCTCTTATCATAGTATTCATCAGAAATTAATAACCTCTCCAGACAGTTTAATGAATAGGTTGGTGCGATTAAAGACAACTATGTAAAGTTTTGTAAAAATTCTGAGATATGCTTGAGTTAAGCTTAATAGCTTGTTTGCATACTTTTACATTATTCAGTTTTTCCCTGCCAAACTACTTAAGTACTGTAGAAGCGAAAAATTTGACACCTCCATCAAAAGATTTTTGATTGCATATCAGTTATCATCCCCTCTATTGTGGTTCTTAGAAGCACAGCCTTACTTGCTGTATGCTTTGCAAAAATTTTTGGTAGTGCTATCACAACCATCAATCAGCAGCAATCAACCGTTTCTACTATCGATCAAACTCGGTCATAGCTGTGATAAACAACAGAGTTGTTCGTATTAAATATTGCTAGCGCTGTGATTGTAAACTAAAAAGCCTTTGTGTAACTTTATGTAATTACGTGAAACCATGAGTCAAAACTATACTGGTTCCAACTCTCCTCCCATCACTACTGAGCCATACAAGGAATTTCCAGCAAACAGATATGTAGAGACTTCTCGTCAGCTTGATGAATCGGAGAATAACGGGGGAACTCAGCCTTTTTTAAATGATGAAACACCAGCAACGCTCTCAGTTGCCGATGCGATCGCTCAGATGTTGGTAAATTTGGGAGTAAGCTACGCTTTTGGTGTCGCAGGTGGCGCGATGGCAAGCCTTTGGGGTGCGCTATCAAATAGCAGTATCGAAGTGTTGAACTTCCGCCATGAAGCTGGAGCAGCCTTTGCAGCCACTGAAGCTTACTTTGCAAATAATCGCCCCACTGTAGTTTTTACCACAGCCGGGCCGGGGATCACCAACGCGCTGACCGGGTTATTTGCGGCTCGTGGTGAAGGTGCAAAGGTAATTTTGCTATCGGCTTGCACCTCTGCACCGCAGCGTGGACGTTGGGCAATTCAAGAAACTAGCACTTATACATTGCCCAGTGGGGGAATTTTTACTTCAGGAGCGCTATTTAACTATGCAATCACTATTGAATCTGCGGCTCAACTACCGCAGATTTTCCGCAAACTTGCTCTGGCTATGGCGCAACCAGGCGGATTTGTTGCCCATTTGAGTATTCCCACGGCTGTGCAGACAAGTTTGGTTGAGGATGTCGCTTTACCCCAACTAGATGTTACTCCGTTTCCGATGACTCCTTCCAAAGAAGCGATCGCCAAATCTGTAGAGTTATTATCATCTGGCCCCTTTGCTATCTGGGTTGGTTTCGGTGCGCGTGACGCAGCAGAGGAAATCCTTGAACTCGCTGAAAAAACGGGAGCAGCCGTTATGTGTTCCCCCCGTGGTAAAGGTATCTTCCCTGAAGATCATCCCCAGTTTGTGGGTGTCACAGGTTTAGGCGGTCATGCTTCCGTCTTAACTTATATGGAACAGCAACCTCCACTACACACACTCGTATTAGGAACCCGCCTTGGTGAACCGACTTCCTTCTGGAGTTCGGCGCTAGTTCCAAAAGAAGGTTTCATTCATGTAGATATTGACCCAGAAGTACCAGGTGTAGCCTATCCCCACGTTGAAACTTTCGCAGTTCGCTCTGATATCAAAGCTTTTGTGGAAGAATTATTGGAGCAATTACCAGATGCTCCTCTTTCCACAACTTTGTCGCTACCTAATCCCGAACGCAAAGCAATTGAACCTGCACCAGACGTAGATTATCCAGTGCGGCCAGAAGTATTGATGGCAGCAATTCAAAAGATAATTGTTGAAGGTAGCGATGCAGTAGTAATGGCGGAGTGTGGTAACTCTTTTACTTGGTCAACCCATCTACTCCAATTTACCGAAACCAATCGTTATCGAGTCAGCACCGGAGTCGGCGCAATGGGTCACGCCGTCACAGGAGTTTTGGGTGCAGCACTAGCAAGCAATAGCAAAGCTGTAGGGATTGTCGGTGATGGAGCAATGCTGATGAATAACGAAATCAGCACAGCCGTGAAATACAAAATTCCAGCGATTTGGATTGTTCTCAACGATGCGCGTTACAACATGTGTCATCAAGGGATGAAAATCTTGGGATTAAAGGGCGCAGATGCCACACTTCCACCGACAAACTTCGCCATGATTGCTCGTGGGATGGGAGCAGAAGCACTCGTCGTTGTTAGAGAGTCGGATATTGAAGCGGCATTAGAACAAGCGATCGCATCATCTGTTCCCTTTCTCATTGATGTAGTGATTGATGCTGATCGCCCAGCACCTTCTGGTGCACGTAATAAGAGTTTGGCTGCACAAGGAATTAAATCAAGTCCAGCTAAAAATGGAGCCAAGCAAGTTTCATTTCCAATGGTTTGATTTTGCTGGCAACGCTCGATTTTTTTTTAACGAACTGCAAAGTGAAGAGATAAGTAATTTTATGACGGCAAGAGACTAAAACACGAGAGCATCACAATCTTTCAAAAATTCACGACACTGATGCAAAAACCCTTTACAACTCTCTTACCTTCGCGCCCTTAGCGCCTTCGCGGTTCGTTCTCTTATTCCAGCAACTATATTCACCAAACTGGAACTTCAAATATTTGCTTTCTAACTTCACTCAATCTTAATATTTCAGCCTGCCTTTGTACCTATATCTTTACATTTTGTAATGCTAATTACTTTCTCTAACCAATCCCAAACAATATCGAGAGGTCAAGATGCTGCTATTTGAAACTGTTAGAGAAATGGGTCACGAACAAGTTCTCTTTTGTCATGGTAAAAATCCCGAAATTAAGGCAATTATTGCCATCCATGACACGACCCTGGGCCCAGCAATGGGAGCTACAAGACTCATGCCTTATGTCAACGAAGAAGCTGCTTTAAAAGATGCACTTCGTCTCAGTCGGGGGATGACTTATAAAGCTGCTTGTGCAAACATTCCGGCTGGTGGCGGCAAAGCAGTTATTATTGCTAATCCTGAAAATAAAACAGATGATTTGTTGAGAGCCTACGGACGTTTTGTTAACAGCCTCAATGGGCGTTTTATTACTGGACAAGATGTCAATATTACCCCTGATGATGTCCGAACAATCAGCCAAGAGACTAACCATGTTGTTGGAGTTTCAGAAAAATCTGGTGGGCCTGCTCCCATCACCTCATTAGGAGTTTTTCTAGGAATTAAAGCTGCTGTAGAATCTCGTTGGCAGAGCAAAAGACTTGATGGCATGAAAGTTGCAGTTCAAGGCTTAGGTAATGTCGGCAAAAATCTCTGTCGCCACTTACATGAGCATGATGTCAAGCTTTTTGTTAGCGATGTAGACCCAGCCAAAACGGAAGAAGCAAAACAGCTTTTTGGTGCAACCGTTGTAGAACCAACCGAAATTTACTCTCTTGATGTAGATATTTTTTCCCCTTGCGCTCTGGGAGGAATTCTTAACAGCCATACAATTCCTTTTCTCAAAGCTCAGATTATTGCTGGTGCAGCTAATAATCAATTGGAGAATGAGCAATTACATAGTCAAATGCTCACTAGAAAAGGGATTCTTTACAGCCCAGATTATGTAATTAATGCTGGAGGTCTAATCAACGTTTACAACGAAATGATTGGTTATGACGAAGAAAAAGCTTTCAAACAAGTGCATAACATTTATGACACTCTATTAGCAATTTTTGATATTGCTAAAGAACAAGGAGTTACTACCAACGATGCTGCTAAACGGTTAGCAGAAGACCGCATCAACAATAGTAAGCGCAGCAAGTCTAAAGCGATCGCAGCTTAATTATTATTATCTTAAGGAGTGAAAAGTGGAAAAAAATACTTTTGCAACATCAGCTTACATTGCTACTTCACCAGAGAGTGCATTTGAATATCTTTGTAGTTTAAAGAACTTAGATGAATGGACTCTTTATAGCCGGATGAAAGAGCAAATTGATGAAGATACCTGGCTCGGAACTGCATCGGGTTATCACAAAAATCTTTACTATCACGTTAAAAAACTTCAAAATCCGCTTTTCTATGGCATTGAATGGCACTGTGGGTTAGAGTACCAAAAATATTTTCAAGTTTATCCTGTTTTGCTGTTTCCCACCGACTACATCGAGCCGGGAACAGATGAAAAAGGGGTGTATTTTCACTGGTTGAGCTTTGTCGATCCAAAACGGCAGACTCAGATGATTATGCAGGGTATTCATACAGTACATACTTCTGAATGTCGTTCTCTCAAAGGTAATTTGGAACGCAAAGCTGGTCTGACCTCAGCAGCTAAAGGAAGTCACTTTATCGATACTGATACCATTTATGTTGATGCCCCAATTGAAATCGGTATTGAATACTTAAAAGACTTACAAAACATAGATGAGTGGGCGCATCTGTTACGCCCAAATGGTGATATTACTTCTGAATCAGGTGAATTCAAAGATGAATATGACCAAAAGGTAAAAGTTTCAGTGAGAGTTCATTCTTTGAGTAAATACTACTTACTCGAACAAGAATATTTTTATCCAGAGTACCAATATTATCAGCGTTCGGTAGTGTTACTTATCCCAACCGCTTATGCTTTCGCTGACCCCGAAGCTTCTGGTTTCATCCTGCATCGAATCACATTCTGGAAAACAGATGGAACTGTTAGCCACGGCAAACTTCAAATTGAAGACTTTGGCGCTGAGAGCATGAACATCAAACGTTTACTTGAAGCCAAGGCTGGCAACCTCAAATCATTTGATCGAGGAATGAGCTATCTGCCAAAAATTCAAGAATCACTACTAACTAATTAAAACCTCAGCGCTACTCTGCGCTTCCCTCTGCGTTTAAAATTCACCCCTCAATTCCCCACGATTAGCCTTATTGCAACACATGAAACTGAAGCCACTTACCATTACTATCCTCACCTTTTGTGTTGCCGCTTTTTCTGGAATGAAAGCTGCGTCAGCCGCATCCTTTTCAGTAATCGCCGACGGTCTATATAATGCCGGCGGTCTGAGCTTTAGTCCTGATGGTAATCTCTATGTTACAGAGGCGGGAATAGGGGGAAGTGGCGCTTGTGTTCCACCAGCAAGTGGTCAGGGCGATTCTCTATGCTATGGCACAAGTGGAGCAGTTACCAAAATTGAGAATGGTAAAACGGAACGCATACTTACAGGACTTCCTTCCTTAGCATTACCAGATGGCACTGGAGGCGCAGGCCCTCGTGATATTAAATTTGATGCTACAGGTAAACCTTATGTTCTGATTGGGTATGCGGCTAATCCGGCTTTTCGCGATCGCAATTTAGGTAACACTGACCTCGGCAAAATCATCGCTCCCGACTTTAAAACCAATTCCTGGACGAGTGTTGCCGATTTAGCTAACTATGAACTCGCCAACAATCCCGATGGTGGTGAAGTCGGTAGCAATCCCTTGGGTTTTGTCATAGATGGCAATAAGTTAGTTGCAGTCGATGCAGGGGCAAACGATTTACTCAGCTTTAATGCTGATGGGAGAAATCTGCAAGCCATTACCACATTCCCTGAAGACATATTAGCTAATCCCGTCTTCCCACCCTCCGATACTCCATCCAATGAACCGGCGCAAGTGCCATCTCAAGGTGAAGAAGTGCGATCGGCGCAGTTTGCAACCCAAGCAGTACCTTCAAGTGTTACCAAAGGCCCCGATGGTGCTTATTACGTCAGCCAATTTACTGGTTTTCCCTTCCCTGAAGGTGGGGCAAAAATCTATCGAGTTGGTGCTGATGGTTTACCAACAGTTTTCGCCGATGGTTTTACCCAACTCACAGACTTGGAATTTGATCCTGAAGGCAATTTATATGCTTTGCAGTACGCCAATCAGTCAGCCTGGAAGGGAAATTTTGATGGTTCTGTGATCAAAATAGCTGCCGATGGCACTCGCACAACTCTGCTGAGTGGCAATGGACTAGAATCACCTAGCGCCTTGACTATTGGTGCTGATGGTGCAGTATACGTCACCAACCGAGGCGATCGCCCTGGATTTGGACAAGTTCTCAGAATTGAGAATACCAAATCTATCCCTGAACCTGATTCTACTTTAGGCGTATTAGCGATCGCAGCCTTGGGCGTTGGTTGGTTGCACAAGAAGAGAATCCCCACACCTCCCAATACGGTTCGGTTAAAGGGTAAAGGGGAAAGGGAAAAGGTTTTGAATACATCCTTTCCCCTTTACCCCTTACCCTTTACCCAGACCACAAGGAAAGTGAAAAATGCTTATCCGAACCGTATTGCCACACCTCCCATAAATCTCAACTAAAGAGTTTCAAACCAATTGCGCGTTCCTCAAAGACTGGGATTCGTTGTCTTTAAACCCATAAAGTTTCCACTTACTTAACTCTCAATCTCCAAAGGTATGAAACTCAAATCACTTACTCTTACACTTTTAACTGTTTGCATTGCTGCCGTTTCTGCACCAAAATCAGCCGAAGCTGCAAGCCTAACAGTAGTTGCCGATGGTCTTAGTAATCCACGCGGAATCGGCTTTGATTCTACTGGCAATCTTTATGTTACAGAAAGTGGTTCTGGTGGTGACGGAAAAGATGGAAGATGTATTCCATCTCCTAGCGCCGGGTATATTCCTTTATGTGCTGGTCAAAATGGCTCGCTGCTCAAAATTGCTCAGGACGGTACAAAAACAAATATAATTTCTGACCTCACTTCTTTAGCATTATCGCCTTCTGGCGAACAAGCAGCCGGGCCTGCGGATATTAAATTTGATTCTCTAGGTAACGCTTATCTTTTAACAGGTCTTGCAGGCGATCCAACCAATCGTGATACCGTTTTAAAATCGCCTGACCTTGGTAAATTATACAAAGTAGACTTAAGTACTGGTGGGTTGACAACCCTTGCCGATTTTGCAGCTTATGAAACTGCATTTAATCCTGATGGCACTGATTTAATTTCCAACCCTTATGCCTTTGCCATTAAAGGTGAGACTGCTTACATGGTCGATGGCGGTGGAAACACAATATATTCTGTAGGACTCGATGGCAGTGGTATCAACAAGGTAGCTGCATTCCCTCAGAAAACGATAGATAGAAGTAAACTTGAATATCCCGATCTGGGGCCAGATATAGATCCATCTGCGCTTCCTGTAACCCAGCAATCAGTACCGACTGGAATTGCGATCGCTCCAGATGGCAGTTTAACAGTTAGCGAATACACTTATTTTCCTTATCCAGAAGGAGAAGCACGGATCTTTAGTGTTGACCCCAACAACTTGCAATCAAACGTTATCGCCGATGGCTTTACACAGCTAACTGGCGTAGCTTATGACCCTGATGGCAATTTGTACGCCTTACAACACATCAATACTTCCGAATGGAAAGAAATTCAACAGGGCGGTATTATCACTGGTGATATAAGTGGTTCTTTGATCAAAATAGCCACCGATGGAACTCGTGAAACAATCTGGAGTGGTGATGGACTAGAAGCCGCTTCTGGCATCACCTATGGCCCTGATGGTAATTTGTATATCGCAAACCGAGCCAGACTTGCAGGCACAGGACAAGTTATCAAGATTGATCCGAGAGTAACCAAAGTCCCTGAACCTACCTCTGCAATGGGTCTGATAGTAGCTGGTGCTTTAGGTGCAACTTCAATGCTGAAGCGCAAACGCAGCAAAGAATTAGTGAAAGCAGAGACTGTCTAATTCCTGGTAAAGCTTACAGAATAGGCTGCTGCCTCACAGAGAAAGTTGCATTTCAAACAAGAGGCAGCAGCCCAAATTTTAGGGTTCCCAAACTGGGACTGGGAACGAAATTAGTCTAGGAACGAGTATACCTCATAGAACCAAGGCTTAAAACTTATGGGATTAGTCAAAAATTTGTCAATCGGCATTCTCGGTACTGGATTCATAGTGTTGGCAACAGCAGCCCAAGCCAAGGCTGTAACATTAACTTACGACAGAAGTATTGGGAGCCCTGGCTTTGGCCCTGGAGAACTCTTTGTCCCTCAAGGTATAGCAGTGGATAGCCAAGGGAATACCCTCATAGCTAACGGACGCGGTGTTAACCCAGATGGTACTCCTAACTACAACCTCGGTAACAAAATTGAAAAATTTAGTCCAAGCGGTCAGTATATTGGAGCAATTGGCTCCGGCGGCACAGGCCCCGGACAGTTTGACGAGCCAACAACTGTAGACTTTAATCCCGTAACAGGGGATTTGTATGCAGGTGATGTTTACAACAACCGCATCAATCAATTCGATTCTCAGGGTAACTTTATTAGATCCTTTGCAAATGGAGAATTTACCCCTCTCGTAGAGGGTAGGCTTTTCTTTGGGCCATCTGGTGTGACATTTGACAAAACTGGCAACGTGTACATCGGTGATTTTAATGGCGAAAGAATCCTTAAATTCACATCAGACGGACAGCAAATTGGTGTCATTGGTGGCACTGTGGGCACTGCACTTGGACAATTTCAAGGTGTAGCAGGTGTAAGAATTTCCCCAGTTAGTGGAAATATCTTTGTAGCTGACCAGTATAACAACCGCGTTCAAGTACTCGATCCCAATGGCAACCCTCTGTTGGCATTTGGTTCAGCAGGTAGCGGTCCTGGACAGCTTCTTCAGCCAATTGGCATCGAAGTGGACGACCAAGAGAATGTTTATGTAGCTGATTCTATCAACAGCCGCGTACAGGTGTTTGATAAAAACGGTAACTTCTTGACTTCCTTCGGTGAAAATGCCCGCGATGCATCAGGTAATCCGGTACCGCCTCCAGCATTAACTGGTCCTCCTTTTGGCAACCCCCTCGACCTCACTCCCGGCAGATTTAACTGGACGGGTGGCACAAGCTATAAAGATGGCAAGCTTTATGTGGGCGATTTCTTCCAAGGTCGCGTCCAAGTGATAAACGTAGAAGACAGAAAGCAAGTACCTGAACCGGGTTCAGCATTGGGTTTAGCATTGCTTGGACTTGGGGCTGCTACCGTCACATTGCGGAAACGTGGACAACAAAAGCCAGTCTTTAGTTTAGAGAAAGAACTGCAAAAACAATACTGAGTTCCGATGCTTGCTTGAATAGCATTGATACGTAAGCTACTTCGTAGCAAGGACTTTAGTCTTTATTATCTAAGGACTAAAGTACTTACTACAAAGATTGCTTGATAAAGTACTAGTTAATGAATAGAAATTTACAGTCTAATCCAAACTAACTTTGACAGCACTAGGTGGGCAGCGCTCATCTTACGAACAAGGAAAAAACAAACACAACAAAGCCAACATTATCAAGGTGCTTCCAGGAAATTAATAGTTTATGCAAATTCTGATTTATTCATACAACTATCATCCAGAACCAATTGGTATTGCACCTTTGATGACTGAACTAGCAGAAGGGCTGGTGAAGCGAGGGCATCAAGTGCGGGTAATTACAGGTATGCCTAACTATCCTCAGCGCCAGATTTACGACGGGTATCGGGGTAAGTTATATGTTACTGAACAGAAAAACGGTGTCAAAATTCAGCGTAGTTATCTGCGGATTAAATCTAAACCCAACCTCGTAGACCGACTACTGCTAGAGTTGAGCTTTGTTTTTACAAGTTTGCCACAAGCCCTCAAGGGCGAGCGACCTGATGTAATTCTCTTAACAGTACCACCGCTACTAGTTTGTTTACCTGCAACTTTGATAGGTTGGCTATACAACTGCCCGGTAGTACTGAATGTGCAAGATATCCTTCCAGAAGCTGGTGTGCGTGTTGGTCTAATTAAGAATAAGTTGATGATTAAAGCTCTGGAAGCTTTAGAAAAATTTGCTTACCGAACTGCACATACCATTAGCGTCATTGCCGATGGCTTTGTAGAGAATCTAATAAATAAAGGTGTACCTGCTAATAAAATTGCCTGCATTCCCAATTGGGTGAATCTAAATTTTATCCGCCCTTTACCAAAGGAAAATAACTCTTGGAGAGCTACCCATCAACTTGATGGTAAATTTGTAGTGCTTTATTCAGGTAATATTGCTCTCACGCAAGGTTTGGAAACAGTAATAGAAGCAGCAGCCCGTTTACGTCATCTAAAAGAAATTATCTTTGTCGTAGCAGGCGAATCTCAAGCCCTCGAAAGATTGCAAAAACATTGTCTTGCTTGTGGTGCAGATAACGTTTTACTTTTACCATTGGAAGTGCGAGAAAAACTACCACAAATGTTAGCAGCCGCAGATGTGGGGTTGATTGTACAAAAGTGCAATGTGATTTCCTTCAATATGCCTTCTAAAATACCACTGTTGTTAGCCAGTGGTCGCCCAATTGTCGGTTCGGTTCCCGCCGCCGGCACTGCTGCCAAAGCTATCAGACAAAGTGGTGGTGGTGTTATCGTTGAGCCTGAGTCAGCAGATGCTTTGGCTGCGGCGGTGCTAGATTTATATCATCAGCCGGAATTAGCAGCGCAATTAGGACGCAAGGGAAGAAAGTTTGCGGTAGAAAACTATTCCTTTGAGCAAGCGCTAGACCGATATGAAGAGTTATTTGCTGATGCGATCGCCAAAAGAGCAACAAATTTGGATATCTTACCAGAAATAAGTTCTAAAGAATCACTTGTTGATATTTGAAAATTGGGGACGGGAAAAATGCCTCTGAAATCCTCTTATTCAGATCAGCTTAAAAAAACTGACCAGAGCTTGATCGCCTTACTTAGCGATCGCATATCATTATTAGCATCAGAACAGCCTTCTTTAGATGAACAACTGGCTGATATCGCTCCCCTACTCGCTCAAGCTGGTATTCCTGAGTCTGTTTGGGCGGATGTAGTCAAGAGTTGTCATGCCAGTCTTACCCCTAAATCTGCCACAAATCATGTCAGTCCTCGACAAGTTACCATCATCGGTGGACGCGGCAGGATGGGAAGATTATTTCAAGAGCAGCTTTCGCTAGTAGGTCACAATGTTAGTGTTCTTGAACATGAAGATTGGGAATATGCAGAGCAACTGTTAAGTCAAGCAGAATTAGTATTAGTAAGCGTTCCTATTGAACATACGGTTGATGTTATCAAGCGGGCAGCAAAATATCTTGCCCCAAATACAGCTTTGTGTGACATCACAAGTATTAAAATACAGCCAACTCAAGCAATGCTCGAACACCATTGTGGCCCCGTTATGGGTTTACATCCCATGTTTGGGCCAAATATCAAATCGTTTTTGGGACAAAAAGTGGTAGTGTGTCCAGGTCGAAACAATGATTCATTTCAATGGTTATTAGATTTTCTAGAACGTAAAGGTGGTGAGTTAATTGTTTGCACGCCTGAAGAACACGATCGGATGATGGTGATTATTCAAGCAACGCAGCATTTTTGCAGATTTAGTCTGGGGGTTTTCTTAGCACAAGCAAGGGTGGAGATAGAGCAGAGTTTAACAATGTCAACTCCTAATTATCGTCAAGAAATTGATATTGTGAAACGTTTGTTTGCTCAAAATCCTAATTTATGTGTTGATATTATGCTAGCTACTGAAGAAAGGTGTAATGCAATTAGCTTTTTAGCTAATACTTACAGCCGATTGGCGAGACTGGTGGCTAGGAAGGATAGAGAGGCATTAATTAAAGAGTTTGAAAATACTCAAAGTTTTTTTGAAGAGAAAATTAACAGTTTTCTCCAGCCTTTAAATACAACGGCTCTCAAAAGAGATTTTAAGCCACAGAATATTGGCATTTGAATAACAATTTTTTATGATGAACGAACCGCATAGATGCGGAGCGGCTTCCCGCAGGGTAGGGCACATTCGCGTAGCGTCTCGTAGAGAAGAACGCGAAGGAAGAAAGAGAGGCAATAAAGTTTAGTGCAGCCTCATCAAGAAATGGATGAATAAAGAAAACTATGCTAATAGATATCTTTCATGATACCGTTTGCCCTTGGTGCAGAATTGGGAAAAAACATCTGTTTGATGCACTGGCACAATGGCAAGAACAAGAAGTACATATCCGATGGCATCCCTTTCTTCTGGATAATACTGTTCCTGCTGACGGGTACGAATTTCGTAGCTTTATGCAAAATAGAAAAGGCATTAAAGCGTCAGAAATGCAACAGATGTTTGATTATACGCAACGCGCAGGTGAGGCGGCTGGGGTAAAGTTAGATTTTAACAAAATCCGTTTGGCTGTCAATACTAGGCTTTCTCATCAACTGATTGCACTAGCACCGACAAAAGTAAAAAATGATGTCGTAGAAGCTATTTATAAAGCTTACTTTGAAGACGGTTTGAACATCGGAGATATTAACGTTATTGTTGCCATTGGTACAGCATACCAGATGGATGCTACCGAATTAAAGTTGCAATTAAACGATCGCGATGTCGTTGATACAGTTGTTGCTGAATCGGCATTTGCTCGCTTAAATGGCATCAACAGCGTGCCGTTTTTCATCATGAATAATCAAGTCAAGGTAAATGGTTCTCACTCGGTTGAGGCTTTCCTTGAAGCTTTGAATAGTGCTGCAATTTTAGATATACCTGCAAAAATATGATAGTTGACATCAAGCAAAAAAGTAAATTAATCCATCAACGTGTTTCGGTTACTTTTAACTATGAGGTTTATTTCACCGAAAATTTATTTGAGTTGAAAAACCCGACGCTAGCGCAAGTGGTTACGGCAGATGAGGAGGCAAAGCCGAAGAAAATAGTTGCGGTGATAGATGCAGGAATATTACAGTATCAACCTGAATTGGTGAAGCAATTAGTCGCGTATACCAAGTTTTATGCAGAGGTACTAGCGATCGCAGCCGAACCCATGATAATTTCGGGAGGAGAAGCTGCCAAAAACGATCGCACTTTAGTAGAGCAAATCCAGCAACTCATTGAAACAGCCGGATTATGTCGCCATTCTTATGTGTTAGCGATCGGCGGCGGGGCGATATTGGATTTGGTAGGATACGCTGCTGCAACTGCTCACCGGGGAATTCGCCTGATTCGGGTTCCGACAACGGTGTTAGCACAAAATGATTCTGGGGTTGGGGTAAAAAACGGCATTAATGCCTTTGGTAAAAAGAACTTTCTCGGCACATTTGCGCCACCTTATGCAGTTATAAATGACTCTGCGTTCTTGACAACCCTAGACGATCGCGATTGGCGTTCTGGGATTGCAGAAGCCGTCAAAGTGGCGCTGATTAAAGATGCTAAGTTTTTTGATTTTATCCACTCTCACAGCAAAGCCCTGGGGCGGCGAGACATGGATGCTATGCAACAGGTTATCTATCGTTGCGCCCAGTTGCACCTTGAACATATTGCCAATAGCGGCGATCCTTTTGAAATGGGTTCGTCTCGTCCCCTAGATTTTGGACATTGGGCGGCTCATAAACTGGAGCATTTGACAAATTATCGCTTGCGTCATGGCGAAGCCGTTGCGATCGGTATTGCTTTGGATAGCACTTATTCTTATTTAGCAGGATTGCTTGATTGTTCAGAATGGCAACGAATATTAAATACTTTATCAGCGTTGGGTTTCACGCTGTATGTGCCAGAACTGGCTCATAAGTTATCACAACTAGAACATCCTGATTGTTTGTTTCGAGGTTTAACCGAGTTCCGCGAACACTTGGGTGGAGAATTGACTTTAACGTTGCTAAAAAATATTGGAAAAGCAATTGAAGTTCATGAGGTAAATTTGTTGTTGTATAGGCAAGCAATATCATTGTTGCAGGAATTTTAGGATTGTAGGACTAATATTTCTCTTTACTCTGTGCCTCTGTGGTTCAATAAATTATTTTTAAACCGCAGAGGCACAGAGAACGCTGAGAAATAACAAGATATTTTACAAGTTACATTAAAAGGCTAGATTGAATTTTAAAAGTTTAGATTTAATCCTAAAGTTCCAGATATATCTTACTTTTGAGAGAAGCGAATAAGCTCAAGTGAAGTTATCAAAAATCACAATAAATGATTAGTATAAAAAGCGAATAAATTGACACCCAATCTAAAAATTATTCAATGTATAATCTGCTTGATATCTAGTAGTCTTAAATAAGAAGCAAAAAGTTTTTAATTACATTTTCCACCAATAATTTGCAGATTGAAATAGCTTGATTTAGATTGAAATTGAATTATCTAAATTCTTTATCTGCCTATAAATAACTACTAATAATCATTAATAGCTTTTGACTAATCACTCTTGCAGAGAAATTACCCATGATTTTTAATTCCCGTTCCTACAAAACCCTTGGCGGCGTAATTGTTTCTCGCTCCATCACCGAAGTGAAGATGGACACTGCCCTCGAAGATATTCTGTTTCACTTAAATTCTCAGCGTGGCGGTTTGTTAAGAAGCAGCTACGAATATCCAGGGAGATATAAAAGATGGGCAATCGGATTTGTCAATCCACCATTAGAATTGACTACACAGGAAAATGCTTTCAATTTGATAGCGCTGAATGAACGCGGTCTAGTACTTTTACCTTTACTATTAGAGTGTTTATCCAACTCACTCCAACTTGAGAAAGTTACCCTAGATAATAACAATATTGTCGGCTTTATTAAATCTACCAAGAGATTATTCACTGAAGAAGAACGCAGTAAACAACCTTCGGCATTTACAGTTGTCCGCGAAATTTTACATACTTTCTCTAGCCAAGAAGATGAGCATTTAGGATTGTATGGTGCGTTTGGTTATGACTTAGTTTTTCAGTTTGAACCAATAACACAACGTCTGGAACGTCCTAGAGATCAGCGTGATTTGGTGCTTTATTTGCCAGATGAATTGATAGTTGTTGATTACTATCAGCAACGTGCATTTCGTCTGCAATATGATTTTCAAACAGCGCACGGCAACACGATGAATCTTCCTCGAACAGGTGAGTCTGTTGATTATCGCGGAAAACATCTTAGCCCTAATCAAACAGCTGACCATAAAGTTGGCGAGTATGCGAAAAAAGTTGAGTCTGCACTCGATTATTTCCGCAGAGGCGATTTATTTGAAGTTGTTCCTAGCCAAAACTTTTTTGAAGGCTATGAAGATGAACCCAGTAAACTCTTTGAAACTTTAAAGGATATAAATCCTAGTCCTTATGGGTTTATTTTTAATTTAGGTGGAGAATATTTAATTGGCGCATCTCCAGAAATGTTTGTGCGAGTTGAAGGGAAGCGGGTAGAAACTTGTCCTATTAGTGGCACTATTAGCCGGGGACTTGATGCTCTTGATGATGCGGTGCAAATTCGTCATTTACTCAACTCGCATAAAGATGAAGCTGAGTTGACCATGTGTACTGATGTCGATCGCAATGACAAATCCCGAATCTGCGAACCTGGTTCAGTTCAAGTCATTGGTCGTCGCCAAATTGAATTATACAGCCACCTGATTCATACAGTCGATCATGTTGAAGGGATACTGCGATCGCAATTTGATGCCTTAGATGCCTTCTTGAGCCATACTTGGGCGGTTACAGTCACCGGCGCACCCAAAAAAGCTGCAATAGATTTTATTGAACAGCACGAACGTAGCGCCCGACGTTGGTATGGTGGCGCAGTGGGTTATTTAAATTTCAATGGGAATTTAAATACTGGCTTAATTCTGCGGACAATTCGATTAAAAGACTGCATTGCTGAAGTGCGAGTCGGTGCTACTGTCCTTTATGACTCCATACCCCAAGCAGAAGAACAAGAAACAATCACCAAAGCGGCTGCTTTATTTGAAACGATTCGCCGTGTTAAGCAAAGCAGTCAGAAAATTGATGAATCGATTTCCATAAAATCAACTAAAATCCTCCCAAGGGCGGCAACTGGCAAACGCATCTTACTAATAGATTATGAAGACTCTTTTGTTCATACATTAGCTAATTACATTCGTCAAACTGGTGCAAGTGTCACCACATTACGTCATGGTTTCTCAGAATCGCTCTTCGATACAGAACGCCCTGACTTAGTTGTTTTATCTCCTGGCCCTGGTAGACCAAGTGATTTTCGGGTTCCCCAGACTGTTGGTGCGCTTCTTCATCGCAAAATTCCCATTTTTGGAGTTTGTCTAGGGCTACAAGGCATCGTTGAAGCTTTTGATGGACAATTGGGAGTTCTCAACTATCCTCAACATGGGAAATCTTCACGGATTTTCGTTACTGATTCCGATTCCGTTACCTTTAAGAATTTACCAGAATCCTTTACCGTGGGTAGATATCACTCATTGTTTGCTCTACCGCAGTATTTACCGAAAGAACTGAAGGTGACAGCGATTTCTGATGACAACGTAATTATGGGTATTGAACATCAGACACTTCCCATCGCCGCCGTTCAGTTTCATCCAGAATCAATCATGACTTTAGCTGGAGAAGTCGGTCTGGAAATCATTAAAAATGTGGTGCGTGCATATACACAGGTGGAAGAGTCATTAGTCATTGGTCATTAGTCATTTGTCAAAAGTGCCTCGTTCCCATGCATTCCCAATACTTGTAGAGACGGCGATTTATCGCGTCTCAAAAACCCAAAATTTTTGCCAGTAGCCCTTAACTAAACCGTATTACATGCATTCCCAGATTCCATCTGGGAACGAGAATAATTAATTATTTTCCCATTCACTCAAGCATTTTATGACTAACCAAGTTACCACTTCCCGCCATATTCTTGAAGAGATTGTGTTGCATAAAAGGCAAGAAGTTGCACAGATGCAACAGGACTTTCCTTTAGCTTCTTTGCAGCAGCAGTTAATTACGGCTCCACCTGTCCGAAATTTCTTAGCTGCTTTACAACAAAATCCTAACCAACCTAGCCTAATTGCCGAGGTAAAAAAAGCATCACCTAGCCGTGGGATTATTCGGGCAGATTTTGACCCAGTAGCGATCGCTCAAGCTTATGAACGAGGTGGTGCAGCTTGTCTATCAGTCCTCACCGATCATAAGTTTTTTCAGGGCAGTTTTGACAATCTGCGTAATGTGCGATCGCACGTTGCATTACCCCTACTGTGCAAAGAATTCGTCATTGACCCCTATCAAATCTATCTAGCACGGACAGCAGGCGCAGATGCAGTTTTGTTGATTGCTGCTATTTTATCAGACCAAGAACTGCAAAACTTTCTGCAAGTGATTCACGATTTGGGTATGAATGCACTGGTGGAAGTCCATACTTTGGCTGAACTGGACAGGGTGCTAAAACTTGACGACTTACATTTAGTAGGAATCAACAATCGCAATCTAGAAGATTTTACGGTTGATTTAGGAATAACACAGCAACTTTTAGCACAGCGTCAGCAATATTTGCAAAGTTTGGATATCACTGTCGTCAGTGAATCTGGACTCCATACACCTGCTGATTTATCTCTTGTTGCTGAAGCTGGTGTCCGTGCGGTTTTAGTAGGAGAGTCTTTAGTTAAACAAAGCGATGTAGAACAAGCTGTGCGTAGTCTTTTGAGTGCTGAGAGCTGAGGTAAACCTAAAAAATGAAGCTCTGATACTCATTAACGAAGCTAAAAGACTCGTTAACGGAGCTAAAAGACTCATTAACGGAGCTAAAAGACTCGTTAACGGAGCTAAAAGACTCGTTAATGGAGCTAAAAGACTCGTTAACGGAGCTAAAAGACTCGTTAACGGAGCTAAAAGACTCGTTAATGGAGATAAAAGACTCATTAACGGAGATAAAAGGCTCATTAACGGAGATAAAAGGCTCATTAACGGAGATAAAAGACTCATTAATGGAGATAAAAGACTCATTAACGGAGCTAAAAGACTCGTTAACGGAGCTAAAAGCCTCATTCACCAGTATCAAAGACTCATTAACTAAAAATTTAGCGTGGGTATCGCTAATTGCTAAATTTTGATTCTTTCAGAACTATTAACTAATCATTAACTATTTTTCAGAATGACTTCTATCTCCGATTCTTTTCAAACTTTACGCGATCGCCAACAGTGTGCTTTAATCCCTTTTATCACAGCAGGCGATCCTAGCTTAGAAACCACTGCCCAAGCTTTACGTATCTTAGATCGCAATGGTGCTGACTTCATCGAGTTAGGCATTCCCTACTCCGATCCTCTTGCAGATGGGCCTGTCATTCAAGCAGCAGCAACTCGCGCTTTACAAAAAGGCACGAAATTAGAACAAGTATTAGAGATGTTGCAAGCTGTAACTCCTACTCTGAAAGCGCCGATAATTCTATTTACTTATTACAATCCCATTTTGCACCGGGGTATTAAGACATTTTTAGCGCAAATTGCTACTGCTGGGGTGCAAGGGTTGGTAGTGCCAGATTTACCCTTAGAAGAAGCAGAAGAATTAATCCAAACTGCTGCATCTTTTGGGATTGAGGTAATTTTACTTGTAGCTCCTACCAGTTCTAAAGATAGGATTTTAGCGATCGCTCGTCAATCTCAAGGTTTTATCTACCTGGTCAGCGTCACAGGCGTTACAGGTATCCGCGCTCAAATCCAAGACCGCGTAAAAGATTTAATTACCGACTTGCGAAGTGTCACCGATAAACCCATCGGCGTTGGTTTTGGTATTTCCGGGCCAGAACAAGCGCATCAAGTAATGGAATGGGGAGCAGATGCGGTGATTGTTGGTAGTGCCTTCGTCAAACGTCTAGCTGAAGGTAGCCCAACAGAAAGATTACAAGCCGTGGAAAAATTTTGTCGGGAACTGAAAGCAGCAATAACACCAGTATCTTTGCAACAAGTTGGTTCCGCAAAGTAAAAAACTCTCTCTTTCTTCTTTACTTTGCGTCCTTTGCGTCCTTTGCGGTTCGTTATTCTTTTATCGAACCGCGAAGGGCACGAAGGAAGAAATACGAAGGAAATCTTGGCTGTGGTATCAGTTCTCAAAAATATATTTGAACGTAAAAGGATTTTAAACAGTGGTAAGCATACAAGACATCAAGACTGCAACTATCCAACCAGATTCTTTGGGCAGATTTGGAAGATTTGGCGGTAAATACGTCCCCGAAACTTTAATGCCTGCATTAAGTGAGTTAGAAGCAGCATTTCAAAAATATCGCGATGAGCCGAGTTTCCAAGCAGAACTGCAAAACCTACTGCGCGATTACGTCGGACGACCCAGCCCATTATATTTTGCTGAACGCCTGACAACAAACTACGCTAGACCAGATGGCACAGGGCCGCAAATTTATTTAAAGCGTGAGGATTTAAATCATACAGGCGCTCACAAAATTAATAATGCTTTAGCTCAGGTGTTGCTAGCTAAACGCATGGGCAAACAACGGATTATTGCCGAGACAGGCGCAGGACAACACGGCGTAGCGACTGCAACTGTATGTGCTAGGTTTGGTTTGAAATGTGTGATTTACATGGGCATCCACGATATGGAACGCCAAGCCCTGAACGTCTTCCGCATGAAATTAATGGGGGCTGAAGTTCGTCCGGTAGAAGCAGGTACGGGAACTCTCAAAGATGCAACTTCTGAAGCAATTCGAGATTGGGTGACAAATGTAGAAACAACCCATTACATCCTCGGTTCTGTTGCAGGCCCTCATCCTTACCCGATGATTGTGCGTGACTTCCACGCAGTAATTGGTGTAGAAACTCGCGCTCAATCCCAGGATAAATGGGGAGGATTACCAGATATTTTACTGGCTTGCGTCGGTGGAGGTTCCAATGCGATCGGCTTATTCAATGAATTTCTTAATGAACCTTCAGTACGTCTAATTGGAGTGGAAGCGGCGGGTGAAGGTGTAGATACAGAAAAACACGCTGCTACCTTGACAAAGGGAAGAATAGGTGTACTGCACGGTGCAATGAGCTATTTACTGCAAGATGATGACGGTCAAGTCATCGAAGCCCATTCAATTAGTGCCGGATTAGATTATCCCGGTGTAGGGCCAGAACATAGTTATTTAAAGGATCTTGGTCGCGCCGAATATTACAGTGTGACTGATAAACAAGCCTTAGAAGCATTTCAAAGACTCTCGCAACTAGAGGGAATTATCCCAGCTTTGGAAACTGCTCATGCGATCGCATATCTCGAAACCCTTTGCCCTGAGTTAGAAGGCAATCCCCGCATTGTCATCAATTGTTCTGGTAGAGGTGACAAAGATGTGCAAACTGTCGCCAAAGTTCTGATTCCTTAATTTTCTTGTCATTTGTCATTAGTCATTTGTCCTTCGTGAATGACTAATGACCGATAACCAATACTTCGACTCCTTTCGACTTCGCGGTAGTTGAGCGCAGTCGAAACTCAAAGCAAGTCGCTCAGTACAAGTGACCAATGACTAATTATGATAGCTGTAACTACAACCCCACTTGACAACATCCCCGTCACTTCTGAGTTTTACAACTGGTCAGGTTTATTACAACAGTTGTTGAATCGGAAATCGTTGACAGTTTCCCAAGCTACAGATTTGATGCAAGGTTGGCTTACAGATGCCATTCCTGATGTCTTATCAGGAGCGATTTTAAGCGCAATTCAAGCCAAAGGCGTATCAGCACAAGAATTAGTAGGCATGGCCAGTGTCTTACAATCCCAATCTCCAATCCCCAGTAACCAGTACCCAGCCCCACTAATTGACACTTGTGGAACTGGTGGAGATGGCGCTTCCACCTTTAATATCTCGACTGCTGTCGCCTTTGTCGCCGCCGCCGCCGGGGTAAAAGTTGCTAAACATGGCAATCGTTCCGCATCTAGTAAGACCGGTTCGGCTGATGTGCTGGAAGCTTTGGGTATAAATCTCAACGCCACTCCTGAAAAAGTACAAGCCGCAGTAGGTGAAGTTGGAATTACCTTTTTGTTTGCTCCAGGTTGGCATCCTGCCCTCAAAGCGATCGCAACTTTGCGAAAAACTTTGAAAGTGCGGACTGTTTTTAACTTACTCGGCCCGCTAGTAAATCCCATGCGACCAACGGGGCAGATTATTGGTGTGAACGATCCGCTTCTACTAGAGGAGATTGTGCAAGCTTTATCCCAATTGGGATGTCAACAAGCGATCGCAGTTCATGGACGCGAACATTTAGATGAAGCTGGTTTAGCAGATGTCACTGATTTAGCTGTACTCCAAGATAAAAAGGTGCGTTCTCTAACTCTGAACCCTCAAGAACTTGGTTTGCATTTTGCACCCACTGCGGCACTGCACGGTGGAGATGTCCAAGAAAATGCCGAAATCTTGAAGGCAGTTCTCCAAGGTAAAGGCACGCAAGCGCAACAGGATGTTGTCGCTTTAAATACAGCCCTGGCACTTCAAGTTGGTGAAGCCATTCATGGAGAAACGGATGTTTTAGCCGGTTGCGTCAAAGGTATTGCCCTTGCCAAGGAAATTCTGCAAAGCGGCGCAGCTTGGACAAAACTAGAACAACTTGCTGAATTTTTGCACGAATCACCAAGGTAGAGGCGCAGCACAGCCTAAGAAAAAATTGAGGTTTGAAACCCTCATGTAGAGACGCGATTTATCGCGTCTTGAAAAACCAATTATCTACATCAATAACCCTTAACCCAACCGTATTATATAAACCCACGGAGGTAGGTTTTGCATCGTGTAGACGCAGTTTCTAACCGCCCTTTTAATCCTTATTACACCCAATAACTTACACAAAGAAAAACAGATGATTATCATACTTAAAAACGGTACACCTGCTGAGGAAATTACCCGCATCAGCAAAGAACTGAGTGAAACTTGGAAAGTCACGGTAGAAAAAAGCATTGGCACTCATAAAGTTGTCTTAGGGCTAATTGGTGATACCACTAGCATCGATAAATTACAGGTTCAAGAGTTCAACCCTTGGATTGAGCAAGTATTACGGGTACAACAACCTTTCAAACGAGTAAGCCGAGAATTCCGACATGGAGAAGCCAGCGAGGTTGTTGTACCTACACCCAACGGTGATGTCTATTTCGGCGAACATCATCCGATTGTGGTGGTAGCTGGGCCTTGTTCCGTTGAGAACGAAGCGATGATTGTCGAAACCGCAAAGCGCGTCAAGGCAGCAGGAGCAAAGTTTCTGCGTGGCGGAGCCTACAAACCCCGCACTTCACCTTATGCCTTTCAAGGTTATGGTGAAAGCGCTTTAGATTTATTAGCAGCAGCACGGGAAGCTACTGGTTTGGGTATCGTCACAGAATTGATGGATGCTGCCGATTTATCAGCAGTGGCGAGAACAGCTGACATAATCCAAATCGGAGCTAGGAATATGCACAACTTTTCGCTGCTGAAGAAGGTAGGCGCTCAAGATAAACCAGTGCTGCTCAAGCGGGGGATGTCTGCCACAATTGACGAGTGGCTGATGGCAGCAGAATATATTTTGGCATCTGGAAATCCAAATGTGATTCTTTGTGAGCGGGGAATTAGAACCTTTGATGGTAAATATGCCCGCAATACTTTAGATTTATCTGTACTTCCGGTATTGCGATCGCTGACCCATCTACCAATTATGATTGATCCTAGTCATGGTACTGGTAGGTCTGAATATGTTCCATCGATGGCAATGGCTGCGATCGCAGCTGGTACAGATGCCTTGATGATTGAAGTTCACCCCAATCCCGCAAAAGCTTTATCTGATGGGCCTCAATCTCTCACCCCTGATAAATTCGACCGCTTAGTTCAAGAAATGTCAATTATTGGCAAAGTAGTCGATCGCTGGTCTACACCTGCATTTGATAGCATTAATGACAACCGCATTCTCTTCGCGCCGGAACTTTCAAAGTAAACAGAGTGTAATCTCAACTGATTTTTTGTGAATGGCTAAACCCGATCAACAGATTTTTTAAACAAAAGAATCCGTTGGTCGGGTTTTCATCAGCACGAAAGACTGATTATTGTAGAGACGGCAATTCATCGCGTCTCCTGCCTTAACCATAATAATTTTTATTACTTACGATAGTTCCGAGTTAAATTAAATTGTATTTAAGATTACAAGGTAATGAAAAACTAGATATGTGGGGAATTAATTGACCCTGCTACCAAGGAGTAATAATGGTTTTAAGTCAATATCAACGTGCTGTAGGCGTATTTACTCATCGTCGAGATGCAGAACAGGCACTACATGAGTTGAGAGATTCTGGCTTGGCGATGGAAAAAGTATCGGTAATTGTCCAGAATGCAGACCGCAATCATCAGATTACCGATGATCAAATTAAAGAGCGCACTGGTGATAAAGCCGACGAAGGTGCAACAGTAGGAGGACTTTCAGGTGGCGCTGTTGGTGGGTTGACCGGTTTATTAGTAGGTCTTGGTACTTTAGCAATCCCTGGAGTTGGGCCAATAATGCTGGCTGGCGCAGCTGCAACTGCTTTGGTTACAACCCTTGTTGGTGCAAGTATTGGTGCTGCTACTGGCACTTTTGCTGGTGCATTAGTTGGTTGGGGAATATCGGAAGAGCAAGCTAGAGCATATAACGAGCGAGTAGAGCATGGACACTATTTCATAATCGTGGATTGTACATCTTTTGAAATTGCTAAAGTAGAAGCAATTCTACAGCGTTGGGGTATTGAAGAATTTGGTATTTACGAGCCTCTAAGTAGTGAGCAATTATCTACAAATTCTGCTACTACCATTCCTAATAAAAGCGGAATTTTAAGCAAGTATGCTGTTAGTTGTTTTGATAATATAGATAATGCTAAAGCTGCAATTAACGATATGTATATAGCAGGTTTTTCAGCAAACCAGATGTCTTTAATTTGTAAAGATTCTTCTCAATTTATTGGGCTAACTGGAATTAATTTAAGTGAGCGCTTTGACGCTATGAGGCTAGGAATAGCAGATGAATGGGCACGTTTTTACAACGAGCAAATTTATCAAGGCAATTATATATTCATCGTTAGTGGCACAGACAAAGAGCTTGAGCAGGCTAGCTTAATTTTAGGCAATTATGGAGTTCAGGAATGTCAAATTTATGACCCAATGTTAATCCGTTCTTGAAAAGAGCTACTGAAAATTTCAACATTTTTGTCAGGACAAACAAAATATACAGCAATACTTTGAAAATCCTTTGATCTGTATCTATTGCAGCTTATCAATTAAGTTAAAAACTAAGTATTTCAAGCGTGCAGAAGATAAAAATACTGTTTATTAATATTCCGCCCGGTTTCCGGGCGAATATATAAAAAAGCAATTGTGCCGACTAAATTACTTCATCAAAATTTCTGAGGAGATTTAGATGAAGTCATTAATAGCCTTCTATCGTATAACCAGCAGATTGAACTATCTGTTTAATCGACTCTTCAGAAGCCGCAGCATCTACAGTTACGGTTTTAGCATCAACATTTACATCTACTTTGGCATCAGATTCCATCGTCAAAATAGATTTAGTTATTTTCTTGGCGCACTCATCACCTTTAATATCCGGAACTTTCAATTTAATTGCCATTACTTACCTCAGTTCATCAACTTTTATTTCTATTTCATCAATATAATAACGGTTGAGACAACGAAGAAACATCTTACTAGAGTCAGGGAATTGAGCATCCCTAAGATAGTAATAAATAATAGCTAGACTTAAATTATTAGTTGTTGGACGGCTAATCCCTCTAGTTTTTGGTAGATGCCCTTGTGCAATTTGTTGTGTGAAGAAAGTAAGTCTGGCGATTTAGTTAAAAAAGGATAAAATATCGAGCTACCTATTTTTTTTGAGTTCGTGCATACTTCTCACAACCTTTGTGACTAGATTTCTGGGTGTAAATCTGACGCTTTCGGTCAATATTTTATTTCTCATCCCAGGAACAACAACAGTTTTATTTTTCATTAAACCCCGATAACCAATCTTAGCAACGGTTTCCGTATCCATCATTCTGTTAACATTAGCAATCTTGGAATCTTCCATTGCAGCAGTTTGTTGAAATTCTGATGCTGTTGGCCCGGGACAAAGAACAGTCACGCTAACACCAGTACCCTCTAATTCATTAGCGATCGCTTCTGAAAATGATAAGACATAGGCTTTAGTAGCAAAATAAACCGCCATTAGAGGCCCTGGTTGAAAAGCTGCTGCTGAAGCGACATTTAATATTTTTCCATAGTCTTGCTCGACCATATCCTTGAGAAATAACTTTGTTAAATGTGTCAAAGTCACCATATTTACCTGGAGCATTTGCAGTTCAATACTGAGGTCTGTTTCGCTAAATGCTCCATAAGTGCCAAAGCCAGCATTGTTAACCAGCACATCAATTTTGATGGATTCTTGCTGGAGTTCTCTAAAAATTTCTTCTGGAGATGTTGGGATAGATAAATCCTTAGCCAAAATTTTCACAAAAATATCAAACTTTTGCGGAAATTCATTTATGATTTCTGTAAGTTTTTGCTCATTCTTATCCACTAACACCAGATTATAACCATGACGAGCAAAAATCTGGGTTAATTGATAGCCTATCCCACTAGCCGCTCCTGTAATTAGAGCAGTTTTTTTTTGCCGACTTTCAGATGTTTTATTCATGCTAGAAAAATGGCGAATGTGAGTTAATTAATTTAAGTTCTATAAATTTAGCTACAGCAATATATAATGTTTGCTGTAGCTATTTTTATGCAGACAATAAATGATGCTATCCACCTGAAACGAGTATGCTTCAATCAAGCATAAGAGACGGAAATATAAAAATCTGTATCTATATAAACAAGAGCAAAAATATTTAATATTGTCATTAATGTCACAAACTAATTCCGTTACTATAACTGATGTGCAAGCAGCACAAGAGCGAATTTTGGGAATTGCCCATCGCACGCCTGTGCTAACTTCTACAATCGTTAACGATCGCACCAATAGCCAGGTATTCTTTAAATGCGAGAATTTTCAACGCACCGGGGCATTTAAATTTAGAGGGGCGTACAATGCCTTAGCGCAACTATCGGTAGCACAAAAACAAACAGGCGTTATCACCTATTCATCAGGAAATCACGCTCAAGCGATCGCTCTAGCTGGAAAACTCCTCAATATTCACACCACTATTGTCATGCCTGATGATGCACCCATTGTCAAACAAACTGCAACTCGTGGCTATGGTGCAGAGATAATTTTATACAATCGCCAAGAAACAAACCGAGAAGAATTAGCCCAAAATCTAGCAAATGAGCGCTCTTTGACACTTATTCCCCCTTACGATCATCCCCATGTAGTCGCTGGACAGGGGACAACTGCTTTAGAACTGATTCAAGAGGTTGGTGAATTGGATTTGCTATTAGTTTGTTGTGGCGGTGGCGGATTACTTTCAGGATGTGCGATCGCAGCCAAGTCACTTTTACCCAATTGTAAAGTAATCGGGGTAGAACCAGCACTCGCCGACGATGCTACCCGCTCTTTTCACACCAAAACCCTGCAAACTGTCAAGAATCCTGATACCATCGCCGATGGTGCGAGGACTCCTAGCCTTGGTAAAATTACTTTCCCCTTAGTGCTACATTACGTCGATGATATGGTGACGGTATCTGAAAAAGCGATTCTTCGCACCATGTTTTTCTTATGGGAACGTCTGAAAATTGTCGTTGAACCTACCGGAGTACTTGCAGCCGCAGCCTTACTCGAAGGTGTGGTGACAGCACCAGAGTCGAGGATTGGTGTCATCATCAGTGGTGGAAATGTCGATTTGGCGCAAGTTGGTAAATTGTTTTCTGTGGGATTTTGATACTCCCACCCCTTTAAGGAGTGGGATTGCAAGGTTTTAGCGAATCAACTTATCTAATTGGATTTCCCCGATATTTATTAATTCTTCTGGGGAGTCACCTCAGCACTAGGCGTAGGTGTAGATTCAGGTGTGGGGGTTTCTGTGGGAGTAGGTGTAGGTGTAGGTTCAGGCGTGGATGTTTCCGTGGGTGTAGGTTCAGGCGTAGGTGTTGGCGATGGGGGAGGAGTGGGATTTTCTGCTGTAACGGTGAGTTCATAGTCTACTGGTTTTGATGCTGTAGAAACCACGACAAACTCGTAAAATCCGTTTTCTGGTAATTTAGTTGATAAACTGCGCTTGGTAGAATCTTCTAAGAATTGGATTTTACCAGAGGGTGAATAGACTGATAATAAAACTTGGGAATTTGCTTCTAGTTTCAATTCCAGAGATTGATTTTTAGCAAGTCCAGCAATAAATACTTTGCCACTACCAGGTTGAAGATTACCACTGACTGTTTTGCCAGTAGCGCCCGGATCAAAGACAAGTTTCTGGAAAGCGCTACCGGAGAGGATCGCACTGAGTTTATCGCTAACAAAACCGTACCAAACTTGTCCAATGGGCTGATCTTTAAAATCTTTACCACGCTGTTCAGGGAATACGCTTAAAAATGCAGCGTCTCCCAAATCATACAAAGAACGACTACCAACGTTGATTTTGTTGACTTCCACTTTCCAGCGATCGCGTTCAGCGCTTGTATAAGTTCCCAGTTGTCGGCGTGTATTGGAACTCAGGGGTGCTAGTTTTTCCAGCAATTCTGAGGCTGTTTTATCCCATTCTGCCCGCAAACCTTCATCTTCAGTCCCATCGCTGAGAGTGCGCCCGCGTAAACTGGGGTTTTTGTCCCAAAAAACTTGATTCACCAAGTTCACATAGAAGTTAGAGTTAATCCCCAACTGTTGACGGCGATCGTTTAATTTTTCTTTACGCTGCCGTTCTGCTGGTGAATATTGCGCTAAGGGATCGGTTGGTTGGTTACTGGTTGGAGTTGGGCTAGCTGTGGGAGTAGGTTGAACTTCCCCGATATCGTTGCGGCTGCTATTCACTCCCCACCAAATTAATCCAACACTACCACCTACCACCGCCGCCACTAGGAAGATTTTTGTTGGTGTCCACCAGCTTGTGGGTTGAGGCGACGAGGGAGATGAGGGAAACGAGGGGGATTGAGGTGGAGGTGGGGAGACGGCGACGGTGGCGGATGTGGGTTGTGGTG
>NZ_JADEXU010000044.1 GCF_015206895.1 Nostoc sp. LEGE 12450
GGGGAAATTATTGAAAAAGCCTCTCTCTTGTCTCCCCCCTCTTCCTTGTCTCCCTTGTCTCTTCTTCATGTTCAATGCCCAATGCCCAAAGAAAGTTAATATTCTATTAGGTAATAATGCCATTTGCTAAGTTTTATTACGGCATTGACAGTGAAAACACTAAGCTGACCTTACTTAAGAAAACATCGAGTTAATAGCTAAGATGTTCGCCACAAGTGTATTTATTCATTTTGAATTTTGAATTTTTATGTACGATGTCCTCGATTCTCGCTCTGTCCTAGAAATTTTGCGTCCAGTGGAAGACCCAGAACTCCGCAAAAGTCTGGTGGAACTGAATATGATTCGCAACGTCAAAATTGACGGTGGCAAGGTTAGTTTCACTTTAGTGTTGACTACACCTGCCTGTCCTTTACGCGAATTTATCGTTGAAGACTGTCAGAAAGCTGTCAAAAAGCTACCGGGTGTTACAGATGTCAGCATAGAAGTAACCGCAGAAACACCCCAACAAAAAAGTTTACCCGATCGCACTGGTATTTCTGGTGTAAAAAATATTATTGCTGTTTCCAGTGGCAAAGGTGGCGTTGGTAAAAGTACGGTGGCGGTGAATGTAGCAGTGGCTTTAGCTCAAACTGGGGCGAAAGTTGGGTTGTTAGACGCTGATATTTACGGCCCCAACGATCCCACTATGCTGGGTCTAGCTGATGCCCAAATTGTGGTACGTTCAACAGAAACAGGTGATATTCTGGAACCTGCTTTTAATCATGGTGTCAAATTAGTTTCAATGGGCTTTTTGATTGACCGAGATCAACCAGTCATTTGGCGGGGCCCTATGCTCAATGGCGTAATTCGCCAGTTTCTCTATCAAGTGCAATGGGGAGAACTGGATTATTTGATTGTAGATATGCCACCGGGAACCGGAGATGCTCAGTTAACTTTAACTCAAGCAGTGCCAATGGCCGGGGCGGTAATTGTCACCACACCGCAAACTGTAGCCCTGTTAGATTCTCGCAAGGGATTGCGAATGTTCCAGCAGATGAATGTCCCGGTATTGGGGATCGTGGAAAATATGAGCTATTTTATCCCCCCCGATCAACCAGATAAGCACTATGACATCTTTGGTTCCGGTGGAGGCTCCAAAACCGCCGCCGAATTGGGAGTGCCACTGTTGGGGTGCGTGCCACTAGAGATTTCCACACGAGTTGGCGGTGACAGTGGTGTGCCCATAGTTGTTGGCGATCCAGATTCAGCATCGGCAAAAGCATTAACTGCGATCGCTCTTACCATTGCTGGTAAAGTATCAGTTGCTGCGTTGACATAATTAATTTTTAATTTCTATCTCCTTCCTGGGCTATGTCCTGGGAATACTAAAGATCGGGTATGGGACATAGGGTATGGGAACAAGAAAGACAAGTCAATAGATCAGAACTTTATAGGGAATAGGGACAACGAGAGCAACCAATGCCCAATGCCCAACGACCCATACCCAACACTTCAAAAAGTCTAAATTGGCACAATGTTATTAAAACGATCGCTCCCCAAAATTCGCTGGAAGTCTTGGGTTAAGCCCTGGCAGCATGTAGATTGGCTACTATTTTGTTTGCCAGTTGCTGTCAGTATCTTTGGTGGCATCATGATCCTCAGTACGGAACTGAAGCAGCCAGTAACTGACTGGTGGTGGCACTGGATGGTAGCGGGTATCGGCGTGGTTATAGCCCTATTTTTATCTCGCATCCGCTACGAACTCTTAATGCAGTGGCACTGGGTAACATACTCACTAACTAATTTCAGCTTAATTGCGGTGATGATAGCTGGTACTAGCGCTAAAGGGGCACAGAGGTGGATTAGTATCGCCGGCTTTAACGTGCAACCCTCAGAATTTGCCAAAGTTGGCATGATCGTTACCTTAGCAGCTTTGCTACACAAGCGTACTGCTTCTAGCCTTGAAGGTGTTTTCCGGGTTCTGGCAATTACCGCCATACCTTGGGGATTAGTATTTTTGCAGCCAGATTTAGCAACATCATTGGTATTTGGTGCGATCGTCTTAGGAATGCTTTATTGGGCAAATGCTAACCCAGGCTGGTTAATCCTGCTGATTTCTCCTGTGGTTGCGGCCATTTTGTTTAGTATATCTTGGCCTTTATCAGAGCCGATAATTTTATTCAAAGAACTATCTTTTGGCCCATTGGGAATAGTTTGGTCATTTGCGATGGCTATTTTGGGCTGGCAAACTCTCCCTTGGCGTAGATTTGGTTGCAGTGCGATCGGTGCGTGGACTCTCAATATATTGGGTGGCGAATTAGGAGTCTTCGCTTGGAATCATATTCTAAAACCATATCAAAAAGCTCGGCTAACTGTATTCATGGATCCCGATCACGACCCACTCGGTGCTGGGTATCACTTAATCCAATCTCGTATTGCCATTGGTGCTGGTGAAATTTGGGGATGGGGTCTGTTCAAGGGGCCAATGACGCAACTGAATTTTGTACCTGAACAGCATACAGACTTTATTTTCTCCGCAGTCGGAGAAGAATTCGGTTTTGTTGGTTGTTTGTTAGTGCTGTTTGTCTTCTGCTTAATTTGCCTCCGTCTGCTGCATGTTGCCCAAACCGCCAAAGATAACTTTGGTTCCTTGTTGGCTATTGGCGTTTTATCTATGATCGTGTTTCAGTTGATTGTGAACGTTGGCATGACTGTAGGTTTAGCACCTGTGGCAGGAATACCTTTACCTTGGATGAGTTATGGGCGTTCTGCTATGCTGACCAACTTCATTTCCTTGGGAATAGTAGAATCGGTAGCAAATTTTCGCCAAAGGCAGAAGTATTATTGATTCGTCATTAGTCATTTGTAAGAACCAACAACAAATGACTAATAACAAGTATTAAGCTATTAAAAGGAAACAAGCGAGGCTAAAAACATGATTCTGCCTGGAGCAACTGTTCGCGTCAAGAATCCCGCAGATACCTATTATCGCTACGAAGGACTCGTACAACGACTGACCGATGGCAAAGTAGCCGTATTATTTGAAGGTGGTAACTGGGATAAATTAGTTACCTTTCGCCTGAGCGAGTTGGAACTTGTAGAGACCATAGCCGGACGGAAAAAAGCCAAATAAGATTAGTCATTAGTCATTTGTCCTTTGTCCTTTGGCAAAAACTAATGACTAATGACCAATGACTAATGACTAAATTACTATGCGCCTCCCACTACCACAGTTTGCTACTGGCGATCGCCATCCCAACCACATTGCGGAGGTGATTGAAACTACTAGTACTGAATTTCTAGCTCAGTGTTTGGAACCAGAAGATTTGAGCTTTCCCTCCATGCCACCCTTTGGTAGTTGGGTTTGTTCTGTGGATGAAGAATCTGGGAATCAAGTTTATGGTGTGGTATATTATGCTACTACTATGCCTATAGATTCAGTACACCGAGCTAGGGCTTTGGGGTTGTCACTGCAAGACTTACGCGAGGAACAACCCCAGATATTTGCCATGTTGAGAACAGAATTTAGAGCTGCGATCGTGGGATTTGAACAATCTTCCCAAAATCGAGGTTATAACCAAAGAATATATCAGTATCTACCACCCCGTCCCCCGCAAATTCATCAAGCTGTTTATCGGTGTGAACCAGAAGCGATCGTTAAATTTACTGAAGAACTAGATTTTTTGCGGACATTGCTTTGTATAAACGGTGCGCCAGTCGAGTCCTTGACCGCAGCGGCCATTCGAGATGTATACCAGTTACGCAAAGCTGACCGAGAATGGCTAATTAAAGCTGGACGTAACCTCAGCGTACTACTTAAAGACGACTACGATCGCTTGCGGTTTATTTTAAGTCAAATCCATCAGTAGGTAGTTAGTTCTTAGACAATTACCTAGTTAGTGTAAGTTAATATTTTTAATTTTTCGTCAGGTGGCTGACCCATTTTATATCCATCAGGCGATCGCCCCAAGGTAATCGCAGTTTTACCATAGCCCCTTCAATTCCTACCTATGGAACTCATATCACAAGTTCTTGTTCTGGAACCAACTTCCCAAGTTCTTGGCAAGGAACCAATTGTTCCCTTTGCTATTTTGCTGGTGGTTATCTTAGTTATCCCGATCATGTTTGAGCGGCTAAGATTACCAGGATTAGTGGGTTTGGTTTTCTCAGGGCTAGTACTTGGGCCTTCAGGCTGGAATTTATTTCAGTCTGACTCACCAATGATTAACCTGCTATCAGACATTGGGTTAATTTATTTACTGTTTGTCGCCGGGCTAGAAGTTGATCTCGAAAAGTTCCGTCGGCAAAAAAGTCGTGCCTTTGGGTTTGCTAGCTTGACTTTCATTGTCCCCCTAATAATGGGAACCTTAGTAGGGCTGATTTTAGGCTATGGCTGGAATACTTCAATTTTAATTGGCTCTTTATTCACTTCCTATACTCTTTTGGCATATCCCATAATCAGCCGTTTGGGAGTAGTAAACAATAAAGCTATTACTGTCACCATTGGAGCTAAGATTTTTACAGATATTGGGGCAGTGCTGATCTTAGGCGTTTGTGTAGGCATCACTCATGCTGGAGCATTTAGCTTTGCTAAACTACTCACGTTGTCGGGTTGGTTAATTATTTACTCTGTTGCCGTTGTTACAGGCTTTGATTGGGCAGGTAAGGAATTTTTCAAGCGGTCTGGAGATGATGAAGGAAACAAGTTTTTGTTTGTATTACTTTCCGTATTTCTGGCAGCTGTAGGCGCTCAATTGATTGGGGTAGAAAAAATTGTTGGTGCTTTTTTAGCGGGTTTGGCGGTGAATGAAGCTGTGGGTGAAGGCCCTGTCAAAGAAAAGGTGGTATTTATTGGCAGTGTGTTATTTATTCCCATTTTCTTTATTGACCTTGGCTTACTGATCAATCTATCCACCTTTGTGAACAACCTGGATACGCTCAAATTGACGCTGTTAATGATAGTCGGTTTGATTGCTAGTAAATTGATTGCAGCTTTGTTCACAAAACTGGTTTACCGCTACAAGTGGCAAGAAACGTTAACCATCTGGTCGCTATCACTTCCCCAGGTTGGTACAACCTTAGCAGCTACGTTAGTGGGATATCGGGCTGGGTTGCTGCCACTAGAAGTATTACACAGTGTCATTGTCTTAATGGTTGTCACATCAACTTTAGGTCCGTTGATAACCAGTCGAATAGCTGTTGGTTTGAATTCCTTACCAGAGGAAGATCCGGCACCACCTTTACCTGACCAGAATGCACCAGAGAAAGACAGCGCTTTTACGATAGTCGTACCTGTCTATAATCCTCATACCGAACAACATTTAATTGAAATGGCAGCGTTATTAGCGCGTCAGTCTCAGGGAAAAATTATACCACTGGCGATCGCAACTGCTGCGGCTCAGATGGATGCACCACAGTTAGAAGCTTCTCTACAACGCAGTGAGCAGTTATTGACCAAAGCCACGACACACAGTCGAGTATTGGGCGTGGTCGCAGAACCAATGCTGCGAATTGATGATGCCTTTGCTCAAGGAATTAGCCGAGCCGCCCGCGAACAAAAGGCTAATTTAATCGTGATGGGTTGGGGTAAACGGACTGGGTTACGAGCGCGTTTATTTGGGAATGTGATTGATGGTGTGCTTTGGGCATCCCATTGTCCAGTAGCAGTAACACGTCTAGTAGAATCACCGAAAAAAATTCAGCGCATCTTAGTACCAGTAGAAAACTTAACAGCACCCATATTACAGCCTGTACAATTTGCCCAGATGCTGGCAGAGGCAAATCAGAGCCACATTACTGTGCTAAATGTGTGCGATCGCCGCACTAGTTCCAGTAAAATTGCTTGGAGGCGATCGCATCTCTCCCTAATAATATCTAATTTAGCTTTGGCTAATGCCCCAGAAATTCAAATTATCGCTCATGAAAATGTTGCCCAAGCAATTTTGCAGGCAGCACGATTATATGATTTAGTAGTTTTACCTTTTATACGTAATCGTACCAGTCCTGGAGGGTTAGCCATTAGCGATGTTACAACCCAGTTAGCCAGACAACTAACCTGCTCTATTGTGATGCTTGGAGAACCGCAGCGCACTCAAACCACAAATGTAGTTATGTCTAACACGGTTAGTAGTATTACATCTGCCGTATGATATCAGTCCGATTTTGGTCTATCTAAGTGAGCTGGGGCTGCGATCTGTATTGAAAAAAAGCTTTCAACAAAAGAATTGACTGTAGGAATATCTGTATATTCCTACAGTCAATTCGTTGCTGCTTTACATCCAACTGAGAACAGCAATAAACGTAAAAATATTTTATATTATTGAAGATTTGATGAACTTTAAGTAGAAGACTAACAATATTGAGACTAAGTTTGTTATTTTGCTAGTTAAATTGTTAAAAAAGCAGGTAAAAACATCACAAGACTATAACCACAGCAAAATAAGTAAGTTCAACAACACTTTTTGATTAAGCTTCTTCTTTTTTGAGTTCTGTATTTTTGTCCCCAAGCTGGGTAATCTAAAAGTAAGTGCAATAGGTACTGAAAATATTTGTAAGTAACTGGGAAACTATGAGAATTTTGGTGACGGGCGGTGCTGGGTTCATTGGTTCCCATCTCATCGACCGATTAATGACCGATGGGCATGAATTAATATGCTTGGATAACTTTTACACTGGCCATAAACGTAACATTCTTAAATGGTTAGGCCATCCGTATTTTGAAATGATCCGCCACGATATTACCGAACCAATTCGGTTAGAAGTGGATCAAATTTACCATTTAGCTTGCCCTGCTTCACCAGTACATTACCAGTACAACCCAGTTAAAACCGTTAAGACTAACGTCATGGGAACCCTGAATATGTTGGGGCTGGCTAAACGTGTGAAAGCTAGATTTTTCTTGGCTTCAACTAGTGAAGTATACGGTGATCCAGAAGTTCATCCCCAAACTGAAGAGTATAGGGGTAGCGTCAATCCCATTGGGATACGTTCATGCTACGACGAAGGTAAAAGAATTGCTGAAACTTTAGCATTTGATTACTACAGACAAAATAAAGTTGATATTCGAGTTGTACGGATATTTAACACCTACGGCCCAAGAATGTTAGAAAACGATGGTCGGGTAGTAAGCAATTTTATAGTTCAAGCCTTGCGAGGTAATCCTTTAACCGTATATGGCGATGGTTCGCAAACTCGGAGTTTCTGCTACGTTTCCGATTTGGTAGAAGGATTCATCCGTCTGATGAATGGCGACTATGTTGGCCCAGTAAATTTGGGTAATCCTGGTGAATACACAATTTTACAATTGGCGCAAGCTGTGCAGAACATGATCAACCCAGACGCACAGATTAAGTTTGAGCCACTACCTTCGGATGATCCCCGTCGTCGCCAGCCTGATATTACTAAGGCAAAGACTTTGTTAAATTGGGAACCTACCATTCCTCTGCAAGAGGGGTTAAAACTGACAATAGAAGATTTCCGCGATCGCATTCAAGGCGATGTCAATAATTCAACCAACTAAGTAGCGCCTAGCGTTGCTCTGAATTTTCATGCAGGCTCACCCAAAGGGTACCTGGTATGCTTAGTTACTGAGTTTTCTAACTGTGTGTTAAGTGTCATATTGATAATTTCTTTTTGAAGACTACACCAAAAAAATTAGGGAGTTAAAGAATGCGTGTTTGCGTGATTGGTACTGGCTACGTTGGTTTAGTTACAGGTGCTTGCTTGGCTCATATTGGGCATGATGTAATTTGCGTAGACAACAACGAAGAAAAAGTTAAGTTAATGAAGTCTGGACAGTCCCCAATTTTTGAGCCGGGACTCTCAGAAATTATGCAGTCTGCCATTCAAACACAGAAGATTCATTTTACAAGCGATCTTGCTGCTGGAGTTTCCCACGGTGAAATTCTGTTTATTGCTGTGGGAACACCACCTTTGCCCACTGGTGAAAGTGATACTCGTTACGTTGAAGCTGTAGCCCGTGGGATTGGAGAAAATCTCAACGGTGGTTATAAGGTGATAGTGAATAAGTCTACAGTCCCCATTGGCTCAGGTGACTGGGTGCGGATGCTTGTTCTAGATGGTGTTGCAGAGCGGCAGAAAACATTGATACCCGCAGGTGGAGTGCCGAGCGATGAGAAATTACCTGAATTTCTAGCCGAGTTTGATGTAGTCAGCAATCCAGAATTTTTGCGCGAAGGTTCAGCAGTTCACGACACCTTTAACCCCGATCGCATTGTACTAGGAGGCAATAGTCAAAGAGCAGTAGCATTAATGCAACAACTGTATGCCCCGATTGTAGAACGCAAGTACGCTGAGGATCAATCTTTACCCCCAGTGCCAATTCTGGCAACAGACCTGAGTTCGGCGGAGATGATTAAATACGCCGCTAATGCTTTTTTAGCCACTAAGATTAGTTTTATTAACGAAGTTGCTAATATTTGCGATCGCGTCGGTGCTGATGTCACCCAAGTAGCCAAAGGTATTGGTTTAGACTCCCGCATAGGTAACAAGTTTTTACAAGCTGGTATCGGTTGGGGTGGTTCCTGCTTTCCCAAAGATGTCTCGGCTCTGATTCATACTGCTGATGACTATGGTTATGAAGCCCAGTTACTAAAATCTGCCGTTAGTGTTAACGAACGCCAACGCTTGATTGCTCTGGAGAAACTCCAACAAGTTCTAAAAATTCTCAAAGGCAAAACAGTCGGACTACTCGGACTGACCTTCAAGCCAGATACCGACGACTTGCGCGATGCTCCAGCCCTCATTTTAATTGAGCAGCTAAACAGACTAGGAGCCAAAGTTAAAGCCTACGATCCTATTATTTCCCAAACAGGTATGCGTCATGGTCTTTCTGGCGTGTTAGTAGAAACCGATGCCGAAAGGTTAGCTGACGGCTGCGATGCCTTAGTACTCGTCACCGAATGGCAGCAGTTCAGCACTCTCGACTATGTGAAGATGGCAAAATTGATGGCCCACCCCGTTATCATCGATGGTCGTAACTTCCTCGATCCTGAAGCAATGATCCGCGCTGGATTCCAATATGTAGGTGTGGGAAGGTAGAGAGTTAGGAGTTAGGGATGATAAGTAAAAATGAATTACAACCTATAATCAATTACTCCAAAATCCCTTAAAAACCTAAATATTTAAATTACCGCCTAGAATAATCTAGGCGGTATTTAATTTGTTTAAAGTTTTACAGAAAGCTGCTCAGAAAGACTTTACTTTGATATTTTACGTGTTCATTTCATATTAGCTGCTACTTGGAATACGTTCGATTTCAGCATATCCACTGAAAATAAGTTTTTGACCTTCAGTTTCTAATCGGTTGAGCCGCATTTTCACTCCATCAAGGTCAAAACGATCCAAATCAACCATATTATCTAAAATTTCTACCAGCGCTACGCTCAAGGTTTGCGAAATTTCCCGTTGTGCTTCTGGCACTTGGTCAAGCTCGATTTTTGGATCTTTGAAAGAAACTCGCCGCCGCCTTTCAATGCCTATAGTTAGGATCATGCTCAAGGGCACAAGTTCGCCATTGTTTAAATCTGCTTTTGCTACAACCTGCAACCGATTTTCTGGCAATAGCTGTACCTGAACATCTGTAAATGAAACGGGTTCACCGCCAGATAATGCCGTCAAAGAGGGTACGGAGAGGTTAAGCAGACGCTTTTTTACCAGTTCCGCACTAAAGGCTTGGTTGATGCCTACTTCTGATAGAATTACTTGAGCGATCGCTTGAGTGGGTTGCTTAAGACTAAGTTTGCCCTTTAAAACCGAGCCGAAGTCAATAGCCACCGCATCAGTTTCAAAAGACATCTCTTCTACTGCGAAATCTCTCCGAATCACCAAGCCACGACCGCTCATTTTGAAGCTATCAATGCTGCCTTGCAAGAGCTTGCTGGAGGGGTAGCAGCGCACAAAGACTTCTACTGACTCGCTTTGGGTAAACAGGTGGCGAATCGTTTGGCTGGCGACCGTGTTGAGCATCCGCTCACCCCAATCAGTGCCTTTAGGATCTTGTAAACCAGTAAGTCCGCCGAACATGTGGTTCTTAGTCTCTAGAAGTTCTTTGTACTTTTGTAACAAATCGTGAAGAATACAGCAAGCGATCCCGTGATTAATTGTGCTGATGGGTAGGAGTTGGATAACTGATGATTATAATTTAAACGTATCAAATGTTACTTTGCATCTAATGAGTGGGAATAATCAAACTAAGTTATTGCTAAGATTCTCACCAGTACTATATATGATACACAACTAGAGAGTGAACAATATCTTGAAGCTGCTATCTCCCAAGAAAAGATTATGGATCAAATTTTGGTTCATATTGTCTTAGCGGGAAATCCAGATAAATCTTGGAAAGATATTTTGCTAGAATTACAAGCTGCGAATCTTAGTCCTGCCTCAATCGATGCGATTACAGGTAATATAAAATCGCTACCATCTTTAGAAACTTTACTTGAGCAACTTAATATTGACTTTGCCGTACCTCTACTGGCGCAATGTCAAAAAATTGCTCATCTAGACGGGGTAATTACACCAGCAGAAGCTAAGGCTATAGATTCTATTAACAAAAAGTTTAACTATGATTTAGCTGCAATTAAATAACCTGAATACTGGTATTAATATTTTTTAGCAAAGGCGATCGCAATCTCTACATAAAAGTGCGTAGACGCGGAGCGGCTTGTCATCAGACATCGCATCTCTACTAATCATGAGGCTATCTGGTAAATTGCAGGACGATATCTCGGTTCAGGAATTAGTTTTCCCTCCTTTTTCGCAGCATCTAACCATGCTTCTTTTGCTTTCAAAACTTCATGAAGTGCTTCTTCTTCAGTTGAACCAAACGCTGAACAGTATTTCAAATCAGGAATATCAGCAATATAGCCCTCATCTTCTTGACTGTAGAAGATATTAATATGATAGTTTTTCATTCTTCATCCTCCAAAGTAAGTGTATATTTTTCAATCAAAATCAAAAATTGACGGACTTGATATGGAACAGTTTCGCCCTTTCGATTTTGCAGGTTAACAAGCTCAGGAATATCTGGATTAGTAAATATGTGGTGACTGCCATTAACCCGTGATAGATAAAATCCAAAAGCCTCAACCAAAGTCACCAGTTCATTAAATTGAATATTCTTAGAGCTAGAAAGAACTTTCTCTAGCAATTTACGCTTTTTCGACATTTCTACACTTTGGACTTTTGTAGATTCAGAGAGGAACGTTTTAAAGAATAGCCAAATTCGGACAGTGTATCTTCTGGCTCGAATAACATCTCAAAATAGTTTCTGGAAGTGTATGAGTGATTTGGTTGAAGAATGGGAATTTTGTTCATAGCTGCGTAATTCATAATTGAGTTTTTTAACATATCATCAGATTTTCAAACGGATACTGATTTTTCCAACGGCAAGCATTAAAATCTCTGAAATCTATAGACAAAATTCTTCCATGCCCCAGATGTTCTGCCAAAACTACTAACGAAGCATCGGCCAGATCCATTGGTAAGTTCGCATATTTTTCCATCAGTTCACAAATGCGTTTAGCATGATGGGGTTGCAAATCAAAAACCGTAAAGGCCCCTAAAAATAAGTTATTAATGAAACTTACTTGCGCGTGGTTCCCCATCTTTGTTAGCAGTAGATAGCAAGTCTCTGTAACGACAGCCCAAGTCGTAATCAGAGGTTCATTGACATTGGCAAGTACTGTTATTGCTTGAGTGTGGTACGAGTCATTGCGATTTGCCAATGCTAACCAAAAGCCAGTATCAACGATAACCATACTTAGCTTTTAAACCATCTCTCAAAATTGATTTGTAATTTACAGATAGATCCGGATGTGACTCACCGCAACCAATAAAGCCTGTTTGGGTGAGCATTGAGAAAGGATTCTTTTGCTCCTGCTGAAGCTGCTGGTAATACAATTCAATAGCAGACTTAATCACATCTGTTACTGCCTGATTAGTCTGCTGTTGAATAAAGGCTAGTTTGTCAGCATACTCGTCATCTAATCGCGCATTAATTCGCATGGTTAGGCTCGTTTGTCATACATTTGTATGACAAAAATAACATACCTTCTACCTCGTCAACAACTTCCGCCGCAGATTATCTAACGCTGCATTCGCACTAACATGACGAATTAGAGCGCGGCCTCTCACTGTACCAAACTGATATTCAAAACTTGTCACTTCATCCTTTGGCCCAGCTAAACCAACGTAAACTAAACCCACTGGCTTCGTATCTGTCCCTCCAGTTGGACCAGCAATACCAGTAATACTCAATCCCCAAGTTGTTGCAAGACGAGTTTTGACTCCAATTGCCATTTGCTCTGCAACAGTTGCACTTACTGCCCCAAATTTATCTAAATCTTCCTGGTTAACCCCCAGCAGCTTAATCTTCACCGAATTGTCATAAGAAATTACTCCACCCCAAAAGTAATCAGAACTTCCAGAAATCTCAGTCAACATTTGCCCTAAACCGCCACCAGTGCAAGATTCTGCCACCGAAAGCGTTTCTTTTGATGCCCGCAATAACTCACCGACAACGGAAGCAAGAGTATCATTATTAACACCGTAAAAATCTAGCCCGGCAATTTCTTTAAGTTGTTTCTCAATGGGCGCAATTAGTTCTTCTGCGGCTGCTTCGGAAGTGGCTTTAGCAGAAACTCGCAATCTTACTTCCCCTTTACCTGCATAAGGGGCTACTGTGGGATTTGGCAACTTCAAATAAGAAGCAACTTTTTCCGCCAAAGCAGATTCACCAATACCCCAAAATTTTAAACTCCGGCTGTAAATAATTTCTTTACCCCAACCTTGACTTTTGAGAAATGGGACGGCTGTTTCTTCCCACATTGGGTACATTTCACTGGGAACACCGGGAAAGGTAAAAATTGTGATTTCAGGACGAGGTTGCCAAATGATACCGGGTGCTGTTCCTGTGGGGTTGGGGAGAATTTCTGCACCTTGGGGAATCAAAGCCTGTTTGCGGTTACTTGGCGACATAACCCGACCTCGTTGGGCGAATTTCTGGGTTATGTCTTCGATAATTTCTGGGTTTTCTACCAAAGGGGTTTTAAAAAAATCGGCGATGGTTTCGCAGGTGAGATCATCTGGTGTGGGGCCGAGTCCACCAGTGAAAATGAGAATTTGCGCTCTGGAAATAGCAATTTCTATAACTTGCTTCAACCGTTCTGGATTATCCCCAACTACTGTTTGATAATAGTGGGGAATTCCTAGCTGCGCTAATTGTTGCGCCAAATATTGAGCATTGCCGTTGAGGATATCTCCTAGCAGCAATTCAGTACCAACACAAATAATTTCTGCACTCATTGGAATTGGGAATTGAGAATTGAGAATTGGGAATGGGGAATTGGGAATGGGGAATTGGGGAAGAAGAACTATTTACCAATACCCCATCCCCCATGCCCAATTATGCTAGTGCTGGTACAGGAATTTCCAGGTGAGGATATAAGGGGAAGCGATCGCACAATGCTGCTACCCGTTGCCGACAATCTTGGGTTACTACGTCGGAATCTGGAGAAAGCAGGCGATCGCTAATAATATTTGCAATCTCGGTAAATTCTGCTACTCCTAAGCCCCGCGTGGTCATTGCTGGCGAACCTAATCTCAGACCACTGGTAACAAATGGCGATTGCGGATCAAAGGGAATGGTATTCTTGTTAGCTGTAATATTTACGGTACTGACTAGCTTATCGGCTTGCTTACCAGTTAGATTTACAGAACGTAAATCCACGAGAAGTAAATGGTTGTCAGTGCCATCTGACACTAACTTTAAGCCTCTATTTTGTAGTTGCTCTGCCAAAGCACGAGCATTTTCAATTACTTGGGCAGAATAGGTTTTAAACTCAGGCTTTAAAGCTTCTCCAAAAGCCACTGCTTTACCAGCAATGACGTGTTCCAGTGGCCCGCCCTGAGTACCAGGAAAAACAGATTTATCTAGCTTTTTACCTAGTTCTGCATCACTAGTCAAGATTAAACCACCTCTAGGGCCGCGGAGAGTCTTATGCGTAGTTGTTGTTACTACATGACAATGAGGAATGGGGTCAGGATGAAGACCGCTAGCAACTAAACCAGCGATATGAGCAATATCGGCAAGTAAGTAAGCACCGACTTCATCAGCAATACTACGGAATTTTTCAAAATCAATTATCCGGGGATAAGCCGAATAACCACAAATCAAGAGCTTAGGACGCTCCCTCAGCGCCAGCTCCCGAATTTGGTCATAGTCAAGTTGTTCTGTTTGTTGACTGACACCGTAGTGGCTAACTTGAAACCACTTACCTGAGACATTTACAGGTGAACCGTGGGTGAGATGTCCCCCGTGAGACAAATCCATCCCCATAATTTTGTCTCCTGGTTGCAGCAGCGACAGGAACACAGCAAAATTGGCTTGTGCGCCAGAATGGGGTTGCACATTTGCATGAGCAGCGCCAAATATCTGTTTAGCGCGGTTGATCGCTAGTTGCTCGATTTTGTCAACATACTCACAACCGCCATAGTAGCGTTTACCAGGCAATCCCTCGGCATATTTATTTGTCAGTACCGAACCTTGAGCCGCCAGCACAGCAGCAGAGGTAAAGTTTTCGCTAGCAATCAACTCCAAGTGATCTCGCTGGCGTTGTAGTTCGTCGTTGATTAACTCCGCGATCGCTGGATCGCTGGAGGAAAGAAAGTCTGAATTAGTCCTAGTCACTTCAATTATCCTTATGGAAATTTGTACAACGGCTGATTTTGGTTTGGCACAGCACCTAACAGCTTTATAGAGGCGATTAATCGTCTCCGTATTCTAGAGGTTTGTTTGTGCCAACTTATTTATTATTAGGCGTAAGCTTGATTAATGCATTAATTATCATAACGTTGCTTTTTGAAGCTGGACTAAATAAAACTTCTGGCGTAGGCATAGCCCGTCGGAGACATCGCTCCTCGGTAGAACAAAAAGCTGAACGCTTCGGCAATTAACTATCGGTAATACAACCCTTGCGAAACATGGCTAGGAACCTCTACCCTGGGAAACTTAATCAGTCAGAATTGTGGACAAATGAAAAATCCTGTGAAACTTACCTTTGACAGCGGACAAACAGCATTAGCTATTCGAGTCGATCGACAAGGCGAATTACCAGATGCTCTTGAGCAAATAGGGCTTGGCGCTTCGCGTTCTATTTTAGTAGTGGTAGGGGGTGCAAGTAAAATCAGTGAAGCTGATTTTCTTCGTATTAAACGGTTGTTTACGGAAGTTTTAGCCCCCATAGCCGAAAGTTTGGGTGCTTATGTTGTCGATGGAGGTACGGATGCGGGAGTTATGCAATTGATGGGTGAGGCTCGTAGCCAGATAGGTGCTAAGTTTGCTTTGATTGGTGTAACACCTGAAAACAAAGTGGCTTTACCTAATCAACAAGAACCCGGTGCTGATTTGACACCGTTAGAGCCAAACCATACTCATTTTGTACTGGTTCCTGGCGATAATTGGGGCGACGAATCACCTTGGATATCTGACGTTGCAACTATGCTGGCTAATAATGCACCTTCAGTAACTGTACTTTTAAACGGTGGTGAGATCACCTTTGATGATGCGTTTTATAGCGTTAATACTGGAAGGTTAGTTGTTGTGATTGCTGGTAGTGGTAGAACCGCAGATATCCTTGCCGATGCCTTGCGTGGAGAGGGTACTGATGAGCGAGCTAAAAAGTTAGCAAAATCTGGTATATTACAATACGTCAACTTGATTGATATCGAGAATGGGGTTAAAAATTTAGGCCAAATGATTAAAGATTTGCTTTCTACGCAGGAGTGAATAATGGCAAAAAAAGATAGTTATCAGGAATTTTTAAGGGAAGATTTTAACAAGTTATTTGAAGGTATGAATTTAGGCGATGGGCAAAAGCATTTTTTGCAATCGCGCTGGTTAGAGCAAGTACTTTGGATGGAAGGTAAGGCTAATTTATCACGCGATCGCCATTATTTTTTGCGGATAACAACTATTATTGGCGGTGTAATTCTCCCAGCACTGGTAAGTTTAAACATTAACACTACTTCTAATTTACAAGTTAACGATAGGGCCAGAAATATCATTATCTGGTCAACTTTTGGTTTGAGTCAAATTGTTGCTATTAGTGCTGCCATTGAAGAGTTTTTTCATTACGGTGAACGTTGGCGACACTATCGTCGTACAGTCGAATCTTTGAAAACCCAAGGGTGGCAATTCTCCCAGTTGACTGGCCCTTATCGTGATTATACAAGCCACCAACAAGCGTTTAATCTTTTTGCGAGTAATGTAGAAGATGTTATTCAACGAGATGTTGAAATATATTCCACTCAAGTTATACAAGAAAAGAAAGAAGAAAAACAGAGCCAGGAAAACTATATCCTGATGCCAAATGCAAAGATAACCAATTTAGAAGAAAAGAAAGAGGAAAAATAAAATCGGAAAAACAAGATATTGCGAGAGTTATAAGTTGAATTTGCTGTATTTACATATTTTTTTACGAATTACATTAGCGTAGCATTAGCGGTTTGAAAGCGTCATTAAAAATGATTTTCACGGGAGTTAGGGAGAATCAAGCATTAAACTAAGCTGATTGATTTGAAAGAACTCTCATCTGCATTGGTGCAGCCATCGATTTTTTAAATAAACTCTCCCCCGTTAGATAAAAACATGAGGAGAGCTAGAACAAAGTTCGGTAGGGTAATCGGGCTACTTAAGTTTTTATTATTTTTAGACTTGATCTTATTCCTCCTAAAGACAGATAAATATTTCATTGGAATTCCACGTTGGTAGCTTTTGAAAAAAATTCCCCATTTCTATCTAGAAATGGGGAAATAGGAGTTAAAGTTCGTCAGGTGATCGGAATATCTGTTTATTTTGTCCTGATACTATCTTTCTCAATTCCTCCATTAGAGAGAGAAATACTCTCTCAAAATGTTGAGATATGTGTTTCTTAGCACTGTCAGGTTAAATTTGGAATTTTGAATCTTTCAATTCCATTATCCAAAATTTAAAATTCAGTGAGTTAATTAACCGCCTTTAGGTACTGTCTCTCCAGGCCCTGCGGTGACAATTACCAGGTTTTCTGGCTTAATTAAATCCTCAATTGCCTGTTGCATTTGAGCCATAGTGACTGCTTGAATCCGTTGGGGAAAGTCTCGGATTTCCGATCGCGAAAGTCCCAAGACAGCATTATCCAAAATGATGCTTGATACATTACTGGGATTAGCTAAATCCACGGGGTAGCTATTAGTAAGTGAGCGTTTTGCCGTGTTGAATTCAGCCTCAGTTACTCCTTGTTCGCGCAACTGTTTAAGTAAAGCGAGAGTACTGGCGATCGCTTTTTGGGTATCTCCAGGAGCAGTCTGCATCTGAATCAAGAATGGGCCGGGATTGATGCCGGCGGCAAAATTACTATAAATACCGTAGGTTAGACCGAGGCGATCGCGCACTTCCGTACCTAAACGGCTCGATAAGGTATCACCACCCAAAATTTGATTCAGTATCAGTGCCGCATAATAACGCGGGTCTTTGCGAGAGATGCCGTTGTAGCCGATGTAGGTAACAGCCTCAGCTTTACCAGGAATTATTTTGTTTAAACGTGTCGAAGTTTGCGGTAATGGCACGGATGATATTTTCAGCACAGGTGGCTTACCTGTGGCTTGCCATTTGCCAAACGCCTGATTCAGCAAAGTTTTTACCTTAACTGGATCGAAGTCTCCAACTATTGCGATCGTTGTGCTATCTGGTCGGTAGTATTTCTGATAGAAGCCAAGCAAATCATCACGACTAATGCTTTTTAAGGTCTCGAATGTAGGAAAGCTATGGAATGGATGATTTTCAGGATAAATTGCCTGCTGGAATACTTGTCGTCCTAGTCCTCTAGGATCATCTAGCTGGACTTTAAGACTTGTCAGTGCCCGTTGACGGCTCAATTCTAGCTGGTCGGCGGGGAAAGTGGCGTTTTCTAACACATCTGCCAGAGTTTGAATCAATATCGGCAGGTTCTTTGAAAGTCCTTCACCGCTAACGTTTACTCCCTCACGGCTAGCACTGAAGCTCAAATCGGCTCCCAGGTCTTCTAAGGTTTTTGCTAGGGTAAGAGCATTTTTAGTCTGTGTCCCATTCATTAAGTTGGCCGCAGTCAAATTCGCTAATCCAGCTTTTTGATTACCGTCAAATTCAGTACCAGCGTCAATTTGTCCGCTTAGATTAATGGTGGGGAGGCTGCGATCGCGTAACAACAAAACCCGCAAACCATTATTTAAAGTAAACTCTTCTGGTAGCGATTGTTTGGCCGAATCTGTAGCTGATGTGGTGGGTGGGAGATATTTAGCTAGTTGTGCCGGATCTACAGGTTTACCGGGGCTGAAATTTTCTACTGTGCGCCCAGAACCAGCGCTAGAAGTCCCTGGTTTCCCATCTGGTTGAGTCGGCTCAAAGAAGCCAATAGTTTGTTTAGCCGGATTTAGGTAGGTTTTCGCTACTTTTTGGACTTGGGCTGGGGTGACTTTAGCGATCGCAGCAAGATACTGTTCTATAAAGCGATAATCACCCGCGATCGTTTGGTTATATCCCAGTTGGCTAGCCTGACTAGTAATATCTTGATTACCCAAGATATACGAGGCTTGCAGTTGCGTCTTCGCCCGGGTCAATTCTTCTGTGGTGACAGGCTGCTGTTGCAACTTTCCTAAAGATTCCTGAAGCACCTGGGCAATTTTACTTAACTCTTGACCTGGAGCCGCCGTAGCATTAATTTCATACCAACCTGGTTCAATGAGTTCGGCAGCACCGCCACTCACTGAACTAGCGAGTCCAGATTCTACCAAAGCCTGGTAAAGTCTAGAGCTACGTCCACCTGTGAGAATGGCATCCATCACATCAATTGCCGGCACATCAGGATGCTTGATATCTGGTAAAGGATACACTGCTTGCAGTAGTGCCGCGCTTCCCGGTTGCTTCAAAACAATCGGTGCTTTTTTAGTAGTAGCGGCAACTGGAGAAGATGGGGCGACATTTCCCCTTACATTGCCCTGTTGCGATCGTTTTGCCAACTTCCCATAAGTTTCTTTAACAACTTTGAGTACAGGTTCTGTGGCAAAATCCCCCGTAATTACCAACGTGGCATTTTCTGGGCTGTAGTAGGTTTGGTAATAATTACGTACCTGCTCCACCGTGAATTTCTCTACATCAGCTTTTGTGCCTCCCACTGGTAAGCCATAAGCTCTGTTAGGGAAAGCATCTCGCATCACTGCCCGACTCAGACGATAGCCTGGTGAATTTTCGTACCCCTGTAACTCGGAGATCACCACTCGCTTTTCACTTGTGAGTTGTTCAGGCCCAACTAAGGAATTTTCCATGCGATCAGCTTCCAGTGTCAACAATGCTTCGAGTCTGTCTCGTTGCACTGTGCCAAAGTAAGCTGTTTCGTCATAACTAGTAAAGGCATTGAACTGGCTACCCAAGGCACTAAACAATCTTCCAAACTGCACTGGGCGGGCAGTTGTACCCTTGAACATCAAATGTTCTAGCTGGTGAGAAATGCCATTTTCTCCCTTAACCTCGTTACGGGAACCAACTTTATACCAAACTTGCACACTCACCACTGGAGCAGTATGGACTTCCTTGGTTAGCACTGTTAAGCCGTTGTCCAACACCGTTTTTTTAACCCCTTGGGTGAATGAGGCCGCAGATACAGGTGCGACTGCTGTCGGTGTTGCAGCATTTATGAAATTGCTCGAAACAGGCAAAAAAGTTAGGAGCAGACTCAGAAAAAAACCTATAAACATATATGAACGTAACTTCATAAGCAATGCCAAATGCAAAATTTCTAATTTTGAAGAAGAATTCAGAAGCAAAGCCGGGGACTCAGAAACTCCGGTCAAAATCAATCAGTAGGGGACTCAGTACCTCTGTGCTATCTGACAGTCATACAGCATCCATTCTGTAGCTTGCTTCCCTGAAAGGGTATTCTGCCTCCAGCCTTCCTCGATAAAATAAAACCTTAGTACCACTTCGTGGAAGTCAGAAGACTTACATTCTCGGCTTTTTTACAATTTTTAATGGTAGCTTTATTTTTCCCATGCCGTAATAAGGGAAGTTTTACTTTTAACACGTATTGTATTTTCTTCAGCAAAATTCTCACCAATTCATCATAGAAGCAATTTACGTTATAATCATTTACAAAACCTCATAAAATTAATTAACGTTTAATTTGTTTAGGAAAGTTAGGAACTAACAAAGATTGACCTAATTCACCTTGCTTATTATAGAATTTAATTTGACCTTGTTCATTACATAACCATACTTCCAAAGCTTTAGCTTCTAAATATAAATTTCTTTTAAATTCCATTTCTTCCAAAGTGTTACCACTGGATTTAACTTCTACACAAATTTCTGGTGCAATAGACGCTGATACTTCATCTTCAATTTGAGCAAATCGCTCCTCTGAACACCACACAACATCAGCAACTTTAACTCCATCTGATGTGTTGATAGCACATTCTGGCATTACTTCTCCTGTATTCAAGCAAGATTCTAATAAACGTTGGATTCTTCCTTGATAAAAAGAATGTTTAATTTTGACCGGACTCATGACGATTTGACCCCATTTATTTAATTCAATTTTGAAGGGTAAATCTTGTAATTGTTTGTGTTCACAAACTTCTTCCCATTTCATAATTAATATTTACCTAAATTGATGATTTAATTTTAACTCATCTATTAATATTGAGACTCACCCTCTGATTGCAGATAAGAGAGTGGAACGAAACCCAGCCCTACTATCTCAATTAATTCATGAAGATTATTGAACAAAACCAGCATCGGCTCCTTTTGCGTTTCCAAAAATCGCTTTGGGGTGTATTACTCATTAGTATAACTTTGATTCCATTTGGTCTTTTCCTTTGTTTATTGGGGTTGGTACTCCAGCGTGCTGATTATCCTGGAATCATCGCCGTAGTAAGTGGATGCGTAATGATTGCAATCAGTCTATATACAATAATTGAAGATACAGAAATTACTACTTATACCTTTGATAAACCCAAAAATTGTATTCTCTGGGAAAGACAAAATCTATTTGAAATTTTACACACAAAATCTGTTGAGTTTCCGTGTCATATTATTTCAGGTATTGAAGTAGAAGATATCAGTGGTTCTGAAGGAGGAATAGCTTTTTATCCGAGATTAATTTTGGCATCAATCTACTGGCGCTTTTATCTAAAGTCTGATGGTAGCTATGAGAGTGCTGTAAGTATTGCCAAAACGATTGCACAGTTTTTAGATATCCCCTATTTTGCTAACAAATCGGAAGCACCTACTTCAACGCTTGATATGAAAATTATGGCAAACCAAGAACCTGGACAATCTTCTTGGCAATACCTAGAAAATCAAGTAGAGCTTTTGCGGCAACAGTTAGAGCATCATCCTAACGATCCAGACATTCATCAAGACTTAGGAATTTTGTTATACTATCTGAATAGATTTATACATCGAAAGGAAGCAGTTACGCGTCTACAACAAGCAGAAAGATTATTTGAGTCTATAGAGGATACCGATCGCGCGGCTATTGCAAGGGTAATGACAGCGCTTGTAAGTTGGAACTACTGATGTCAGGGAAAACTTTTTGTGTAAATTGATTATTGATTCAGTTAGTTTAGCCTCCTAGAGTGGGCAATGCCCACCCTACAAAGTTGCTAAACTTCAATATTCAAAGCACGTACCAAAAAAGCCCATTTATCTGCGGCTTCCTCGATAATTTTATCAGTGGGTTTACCTGCACCATGCCCTGCCTTAGTCTCAATTCTAATTAAGACTGGCGCATCACCTGCGTGAGCTTCTTGCAAAGCGGCGGCAAATTTGAAACTATGAGCAGGGACAACGCGATCGTCATGATCGGCTGTGGTAATTAAAGTGGCTGGGTAAGCTGTATCTGGTTTGATGTTGTGGAGTGGCGAATAAGCATACAGCGCTGGAAACTCTTCTGAATTATCTGCTGAACCAAATTCGGAAGTCCAAGCCCAACCGATGGTAAATTTGTGGAACCGCAACATATCCATCACGCCGACAGCGGGTATTGCTGCACCAAACAAATCGGGGCGCTGTGTCATACAAGCGCCTACCAATAAGCCACCATTACTACCACCTGCGATCGCTAGCTTCTGTGTCTTAGTATATTTATTAGCAATCAACCACTCAGCTGCACCAATAAAGTCATCAAAGACATTCTGCTTTTTATCCTTCATTCCTGCTTGATGCCATTCTTCGCCGTATTCTCCACCGCCGCGTATATTGGGCATAGCATAGATACCACCCATCTCCATCCACACCAACAGACTCACAGAAAAGCCAGGTGTCATTGAGGCATTAAAACCACCATAAGCATAGAGATAAGTGGGGTTATTTCCATCTAATTTAATGCCCTTCTTGTGGGTAATAAACATGGGGACTCTAGTACCATCTTTGCTCTGATAAAACACCTGTTTTGTCTCATAATCGTTAGGATTAAAATCTACCTCTGGCTGACGAAAAACAGTGCTTTTACCAGTTATCATATCGTAGCGATAGATGGTTCCTGGTGTGGTAAAGCTGGTGTAACTATAAAAAGTTTCGGTATCATGACGTTTTCCTCCAAAACCTCCGGCTGAACCGAGCCCAGGTAATTCTACCTCACGAATAAACCCACCTTTGAGGTCAAATATTTTAATTTGGCTATGAGCATCTTTGAGGTAATCAGCAACAAATTGGTTATTGAGTATGCCTACACTTTCTAAGGTTTCTGCTGATTGAGGAATGATTTCGCGCCAGTTTTCTGGCGCAGGGTTTTGAGTGTCAATTGCAATAACTCTTCCCCGTGGTGCATTTAAATCCGTGCGGAAATAAAAGACGCTATCATCATTGTCAATAAAGCTGTAATCTGCCTCAAACTGGTTAATTAATTCTACGACTTCAGTGTTAGGGTTAGTTAAATTTTTAAAGAAAACCAAATTTTTGGAGTCAGTACCCAGCCAAATAGAAATTATTAGATAGTGTCCATCTTCAGTAACACCACCACCAAAACCCCATTCTTTTTGGTCAGGGCGATGATAAATTAGTACATCTTCTGATTGAGGGCTGCCTAGTTGATGATAGTAGAGCTTTTGATAATAGTTAACATCTTCTAATTGAGTTTTTTCATTCGGCTCGTCGTAGCGACTGTAGAAGAAACCTTGATTATTATGTGTCCACGATGCACCAGAAAATTTAATCCACTTCAGATGGTCTTGTAGGTCTTCACCAGTTTCAACATCGCGTACTTTCCACTCTTGCCAATCAGAACCAGAGGTTGATAGACCATAAGCTAAAAGTTTCCCATCCTCGCTAATAGACAATCCTGAAAGAGCAACAGTGCCATCTTCTGAGAGTTGATTGGGATCGAGTAAAACTTTGGGTTGATCTTCGAGGGTTTTGAGAGTGTAGAAGACACTTTGGTTTTGCAGCCCATCATTTTTAAAATAAAAGTAGCGTTCGGTGGAGCCGTCTCCTAGAGATTTGCCTTCTTTAAAAGGGATACCATATTTTTCATAATCCCAAAGTTTGGTGAGGCGCTGTTTAATTTTTTCCCTGGTAGGAATTTCACTCAAATAGCCAAAGGTAATTTGATTTTGTGCCTCAATCCAAGCCCTTGTTTCTTCAGAGTCAGGATCTTCTAACCAACGATAATAATCTGCGACTAAAGTACCGTGGTAGTTATCGACTTGATTGCTTTTCTGGCTGGATGGGTAGGTGATAGATTTTTTAGATGAAGACATAATCTTAGGTTGAAGTGCTTCTTTACATACTACAAAGATAGACTTAAGATGTGGGGCATACACTGATAAAATCTGCGGAAAAATTCTAATCGGAAAGAGTGCCATCTAGGTTACTACTAAGCCGCAAGCAGCCCCGTTAGGATTTGAATGAGCAAAAAAACACTTATAATTTGCTTAAAGCGTGATTTATCCTACTCCTTAGACCAAAAATGCCAGAGGTATCGTTACGGCTTTTCTTTTCTTACTCTCACAAAGACGAAACTCTACGGGATGAACTAGCTAAACACCTGACCATATTAGAATGGGAGGGTGTTATATCAAGCTGGCACGATCGCAAAATACTACCTGGAGAGGAGTGGGATCGTCAGATTAACGATAATTTAAACACTGCCGACATCATTCTGTTGCTCATCAGTTCAGATTTTCTTTTTTCTAAATATTGCAGGGATGTCGAAGTTAAGAAGGCAATAGAACGTCACCATGCTGGAGAGGCTTGTGTTATCCCGGTTATTTTGCGAAGCGTTGATTGGAGTGGCGCACCATTTGCAAAACTTCAAGCTTTGCCTAAGAATGCTGAACCTGTAGTGTCAGGGAATTGGCACAATCAAGATGAAGCCTTTACAAATGTAGCTAAAGGAATTAGGGCGGCTGCTGAGAAGCTAAAGAAGGAACGACCGAGGGAACAAGAACAAGCAAATCTATTGGGACAACAGACAGCCATTCGCTTACTCAAAGAAAAAATCGAGATGCGGCAACAAAAACCGCAATCTACTCAAACAACCACTGCAAAACTAACACAGGAAACTGATGATCTCCTCTCTGAGTGAGCAAGGCGTAGACTATACATAATTACGCGATTTACTTAAAGCAGGGAATTGGAAAGAAGCCGATCAAGAAACTCTGGTTCTTATGCTCAAAATAGATTACTACAATCTGGTATTAGTGGGATAAGTTCTTAGGAATTATGGCTCTTGCGTTGGTTTTATGGTAGGGCATTAAAATAGCCGTTTTATAGAAAGGCTCGAAAATTTAAAATCCAGTTATAGCAAAGAATATAGGCTCTGATTAGATTTTATTTATTATTCGACTCCATAAGAGGAACTGAAGAGCCGGAATTATTAAGCAATACTCCCCCGCTTTCTGGCTTCTTTGTAGGAAGTTCCGACATTTTTTAAACCAGCTTTAATCATTTGTTGTTCTAGGAGGGCAAAGAAACGCGCTCTATCGCCACCTTTTACCACTGCTTGATTATGCGCTTCGGCGATCGCAACTGGATAGCCATATCCTTTTTGCACTTGTGCTAACATCAGTCCCAGTGCTTGATCTAACATGGTTGCATTCTCCGCTACCCATGCCGGAACTTCGATTCGGGCGATTTCAGTGCCAACGTGGACATAGCAAAAATAAATGGTTTGATCGCCGTAGAGTTCGAGAATCGGAGAATTACTCCGCCAAAGGGTACTACGTTGTCCTGGTTTGAGTCTGGTTGCCCAAACAGAAGTATCTCGCAACTGTTCAAAAATTTTACAAGGTACTTTTTCTAACTGATTTGGGCAATGACTTTTACAGTCTGGCACTGGATGAGGACAAGCCAACAATCGTAAAAAGTTCATTGTTTCGATGCTGCGAGAGGCGCTAAGATAACCCATCAGGGGAATTTGAGCATCACGCATTTGCTGCCAAGCTTCCAGGATGGGGGGTAAAATGCGATCGCGTGCGTCCATCGGTAACTGTTCTAAAAACCAGTAAATTAATGAACCATCTACCATCGCCAATGCTGGTGCTTCCCCTTTAGCTGCACATGCAAGTTCTGCTAAAACCGTTGTTTCTGATGCAGTGCGGCGGAAACTCATCCATTCCTCGGTTCTAATTCCCCACTGCCGAGACATATATAAGTCTTCTGGGCGGTAAAATACTTCTGGCAAACTATCGAGTAGCGGATGGCGGTTTTGTCCGTAGTGTAAGACGACTCTGCCAATATTGAGTAGATAACAGTAAGCAATTTCGTGATGGTTGGGGGCAATTTGGGAACCATCAGTAGCAATTACAGTATGAATTTTTGGCGGAACTGAGATATCGATGCAGGTTTCTAGCGGCTCAATTGGGGTAGCATTAGCAAAGAGAATGCGATCGCGCCATTTTTCCTGGCGATCAATTAAATCTTGTTGAGATTCATAAGCATTTTTTAGATGTTGTTGTGCCAATTCTAAACGCTGACGACTGGCAGCAGCTTCTAAGGTAAGATGCTGACTTAAGCCCTGCATTTGTCGCGCCAGTTTTGTTAAATCAAGCATAAAGGTAAGTGATAAATTATAAATTTGGAGTGATAAATTTGGAGTTTTAGTTTTGTAGGTTGGGTGCAGCGATAGTGTAACCCAACATAAATAAGGTGGTAATGTTGGGTTATGTTTCACTCCACCCAACCTACATAAATATATGTTTTAAAAAACTCTAGGTTTCAACAGAGATGAGGTTTATATATTTTATATATCTCTCTTCCTTGTCATTCTGCTAGAAAATTAAAATAATTCGTAATTGATAATTAGACTTTAATGATTGCTAATGTAATTCGTAATAAAAGTAAGTTGGGGATTTAGACCACTTACAAATTACGAATTACTTTAAAGTAGCAGAAAAAGCCCATTACGAATTAGTTAAACCCAAGCTGGGAAATCTCTGGCAAACTGAGACAGTGATAACAAATGAATTTGCGGATCATTTTGAGCCGCTTCTCTTTCTGCTTGAGTATTATAGCCCCAGTCGGCAAGGAACAGTTTCATGTCTTCAAGGTCTGTTTGCTGTTTGACTAACTGCAACGTCTTGAGTCTATCTTCTACAAACCAGAGACTAACTGGCTTGTTTTCTGCTTGTTGCTTTAATTCTCGCAAAATTTCATATTTGGGGCGCTTGACTTCTTTCCCAAAAATTGCTGCTGTCGGTAAATTAACTCCTTCTTGTTGGAGCAACTGCTGTACAAAACGTCCCTCTTTAGTGGTTACAATGTATAGCTTAACTCCACTGTCAAGGGTTAATTTGATTTTTTCTATTACACCCGGATAAAATCTATGCAGACTTAGCCAACCGTCTAAATCCGTGGTAATCCATTCATCACGTTGGTTATCTAGTTTCGCAGCAATTTCTCTTGCTTGTAGCTTGTCATTTAACAAAAGTTGTGGGGCGATGCTTAACCATTCATGAAGAATTTTTTCATCAGGAATTCCATCTACTAAAGCTTTGATTAAAACGGGCATTTCCCAACCCGTCTCAATTACGGGGCGCAGGCGATAGAATCTCAAAGCTAAATCATCTGCTGGTGTGTCGTTAGCTGGCGACCAAATTTCACAGTAGGTACGCCACGCTACCTCAAAATATTCAATTAGTCCGTCGCAAATCACTCCATCAAAGTCCAGGGCTAAAATCGTGGGACTACTTGCGGTCATTGTTTTGAGGATTAAAACTGCTGTTGTCAGCTTACCCGACAAATTTAAATTATGCAGTAATTTTTGTTAGTCTTTTAGAATTTCTAACTTGCTCAAAAAGTATGGTGGCATTGTCTACTAATATACTACGGTGCGATCGCAGAGAATTATTCCTTGGCTTTAAGTTGTTTACTCGTAAAAATACCGTATTTAGGACTAAATAGTAATGCCAGCAAAAATAAACCCGATACTACTAAAACGATCGCGGGACCAGAGGGCAAGTTATAAAAGTAGCTGAGGTACATCCCACTAATACTGGAAATTACGCCAATTACCGCACCCAAAATCATGACTTGGTTGAGACGCTTAACTAATAAATAAGCGGTGGCTCCTGGTGTAATTAAAAGCGATAATACTAAAATCACACCCACAGCTTTCATGCTGGCGACAATTGTCAATGCTATTAGTACCATCAATCCAAAGTTCAGCCGATTAACCGGTAAACCCGCAGCTTGAGCGCCTAAAGGATCAAATGTATAAAATAAAAGCTCTTTATATAATAAAAGAACAACTATTAAAACAATAGTGGCAATGATCGCAGTGTCCCGCACTTCATCAATGGTAACGCCGAGAATGTTGCCAAAAAGGAAGTGATTTAAGTCGATTTTATTATCTTTTTGAATAACAGTAATTAACGTGATGCCAAGGGCGAAGAATGCTGAAAAAACTATACCCATTGCTGCATCTTCTTTGATTGGCGATCGCACCCTAATCCAGGCGATCGCCATTGTACTCAGAACACCCGCAATGAATGCGCCAACATATATATTTGCTCCCACCATAAAAGCGATCGCTAGTCCGGGTAAAACTGAGTGACTGATGGCATCACCCAACAAGGCTAGGCGCTGTACCATTAGGTAGCTGCCTACAACTGCACACAACATCCCAACTAAAATGGCAATCACGAGCGATCGCTGCATAAAGCCGTATTGCAATGGCTCAATTAATGCTTGTAACATATTTTGTCATTGGTCACTTGTACTGAGCGAAGCCGAAGTATTTGTCATTTGTCATTCACTAATGCCCTATACCCAATGACATTTTAGGCAGCATCAGAAAAGTACATTACTTTACCGCTATAAGCACGATGCAGATTTTCTTCCGTAAGTACTTGTTGCCGTGAACCTGTGGCGATTACTTCACGGTTTAATAATATTAAATCATCAAAGTGAGTGATTGATTCCCCTAAGTCGTGGTTGACTACTAGCACGATTTTGTTTTCGGCAGCAAGTTCATGGAAGACTTCAAAAATCACAGACTGGGTTTTTTGATCGATGCCTACTAGAGGTTCATCAAAGCAGAAAATTTCTGCTTGCTGTGTTAAAGCACGGGCTAAAAATACCCGTTGTTGTTGTCCTCCTGATAATTGTCCAATGGGGCGATCGCAATATTCGCTCATTCCGACTCTTTCTATGGCGTTTTTTGCTACTTGGCGACTAACTGCTGAGAAGCTACGCAACCAGCCTGTTTTCTTTACCCGTCCCATCATGACTACATCCCAGACTGTTGCGGGATAAGTCCAATCAATTTGGCTACGTTGTGGTACATAGGCAACTTTCTCTAATTGTTGCATCAAGGGTTTGCCTTGGCATAGCACCGTACCACTACTGACAGGAACCAAGCCTAACATTGCTTTCATGAGCGTACTTTTGCCAGCACCGTTGGGGCCAAATATACCCATCAGTTTTCCTGGCTTGATGATACAGCTAACATCCCTTAAGGCTTCTTGTGTCCGGTAATATACGCCTAAATGGGCAATATTAATTGCTGCTGTGGAACTCATATCAAATTTGATAGCTTTTGCAGGTACTTCCTCTGTTTTTGTCTGCGATAGACGAAATTTTGCAGGAAAAGAGACATTTTTCATAATCGGGTTTCAATATTTATTTCTTGAGCTTACTATAAAAATGAGAGAAATATGAAAAAATCTATAATTAGATGTAATATCCAAGATAAATGAAACTAATACTAGAGATAGACGGCAGTAATCCTTACGGCAAGGGAATAATCGGCACGATGAAGGGAAAAATTCTTTTCCGGCTTTGTTTGGGAATGCTTTTGCCTTTGGCTTTATTAAGTTGTACACAGAAAGACTCTAATCCCAACACTGCCAAGGGAGATAAGCCGCGAGTTGTTGCAACTAGCACTGTCATTGCTGATTTGGCAAAAGAGGTTGCAGGAGACGAAATTCAACTAAGTGGAATCCTCAAACCGGGTACCGATCCTCATGTTTACGAACCAGTACCAGCAGATAGCAGGGTTTTGGAACAAGCTAACTTGATTTTGTATAACGGCTACAACCTGGAACCGGGACTGATTAAATTAATGAATGCTTCTGGTGGTAAGGCGCGGAAGATCCCAGTGGGGGAAGCTGTCAAATCCTTGCAGCTTGATAAAGGCAAAGGCGAAATAGTGCCAGATCCCCACGTTTGGGGTAGTGCAGAAAATGCGATCGCAATGACAAATGCAATCCGAGATGCGTTGATTGAGTTATCACCTGAAGATAAAAACAAATTTACTCAAAAGGCATCGCAACTTACTGATGAATTAAAGCAGTTACATAGCTGGATTAATCAACAAATTCAAACTATCCCCGCAGATAAGCGCAAACTGGTGACAACCCATGATGCCTTCCAATATTATGGACGCGCTTATGGGATTGCGATCGCAGGTACTTTAATTGGCATTAGTACCGAAGAACAACCAAGCGCGCAAACAGTCCAGAGATTAGTTGAGTCCATTAAAAAGATCGGCGTTCCTGCAATTTTTTCTGAAACTACAATTAACCCAGCTTTAATTAAAACTGTTGCTCAAGAAGCAGGAGTGAAATTAGCACCAAATCAACTTTACTCTGATTCAATTGGTGCAAAAGGAAGTAATGGAGATTCTTACATCAAAATGATGGAGGCGAATACCCGTAGCATTGTAGAAGCATTGGGGGGAAAATACACGCCATTTGAACTAAAGAAGTAAATTTATCCGAGTAAATATCTAACCTAAGACGTGTTCTTCTCAAAGTCTCTCCAGAGAAAGAACTTTTTGTATCTTTGATTTTTTAGAGTGTTATTAGCAAAGCTAGATTTTTAAATACCTGAAAGACCATGACTGATAAAACTCAAGAAAATCAAATTAATCAACCAGTAAGTGAAGATACACATTTACGCGAAGAACCGAATGTCAAGGAAAGAAACTTAACAGCGAATCCTGGAGATAGAATTTCTGATAAGTCTGAATCTGTTGAAGAAAAGGCTAAACAGGTAGCTGTGGATGATGTACCAGACATTACAGGCGACAAAATCACAGTCCCGACTTACTTCGTTGTAGATGAACCAGACGGCGAAAAGAAAGCGCTCCACCACGTTAAAGATGCTGAAGAGATTTCCGATGTAATCCGGCAAGCACGAGTTGACGAAAATGGAAATCGAGTTTGGTGGTAGTCATTCATTAAAGAGACGCGGGGACACGGAGAGTTCTTTCTTTGCGTCCCCGTATCTGTTTTCTTGGATCAAGTTAGTTTATATAATGCCACATCTGGAACTTTTCCCAGGATGAACGATAATGCTAGATGTCACAAATACCAAAGAATTGACATATTGGACTACACCAGAAATTAAAAATCAAATTTTAGAACTTGTTAAAGATCGCAATCTAGAGCCATTAAGAGCCAAAGTAGAATTTTATAAAAATGAATTAGCACCATACTTTGCAGAGTTGAACCGACGTAATCCCTTTGGAAAGGTTGCAGATCAAGTGGGGATCGTGACGGGAGTATGGGTACCAATATGGTCTACTATACCTTTTCAAGATATTTTACCTGGTAGGATACACGAGCAGTCTTACCAAATTTTTCATACTGATGGTTACTATGCAAATATTGCTCGTTATGCACCAGGACATCAATCTGGTTTTTGGCAAAAAATTGCATCAAAACTACCAGCTTATGACTTAATGTTGTTGCAAAAATATTCAGTTATAGATGAGAAGTGGGATATTAAAAATGTTGGGATATTCCAAGCATTGAAAAATAGAGAAATCCCGTTGACAATTGATGATGCAGATGAGTGGTTTACGACAATAGTCGAATCTAAATTTCAGCAAGCAGCACCAAACATAGATTTACAGCAAGAACTTATAGTAAAAGATATGGACAGAAATACTGTCAAAAAATTTAAAAAAGTTTACCTAGCTACTTCTTTTTTAGAGCATCTATATATAGATAATGATTTTCGGTTAGTTAAGAGTCAACGAGAAGCAACACAACGACCAAGTTATACAATAGCTATTCGTAGACGTTAAATTAACAAAATTTTTTAATTTTATGCAGCCACTACAGCAAGAAATTACTTCTACCGACAGTTATAACTATCTGCTATTCTTGCCCAGTGGACTGCACCAAGACGAAAGTCGCAACCAAACACAAGAGCCACTTTTGCCAACAATTCTATCTTTACACGGTTCGGGTGAGCGAGGCTCTTACTTAAATCATGTGAAAAAGCACGGTGTCGCCAAGGTTGTAGAACAACAGCCAGATTTTCCCTTCATTGTCATTTCTCCCCAATGCCCGCGCGGTGAATATTGGAATATAGAGCGATTAAGCACCCTTTTAGATGAGGTTATTGCATCCTATCCTGTTGATCCAGATCGGGTTTACCTAACCGGTTTAAGCATGGGTGGTTACGGAACCTGGCATTTAGCGGCCGCGCAACCAGAACGATTTGCTGCGATCGCACCTATCTGTGGCGGTGGTAATCCAGCCCAAGCACATAAACTGAAAAACCTTCCTGTGTGGGCATTTCACGGAGCAAAAGATAATGTCGTTCCCTTAAGCGAGTCCGAAATCATGGTTTCTGCACTCAAAGCCCGCGATGGGAATGTGAAATTTACAGTTTATCCAGAAGCCGATCACGACTCATGGACGCAGACATACAATAATCCAGAGTTGTATGAGTGGTTTTTACAACATCGGAGACAGCCGACTGTAGATTAAAGATATTTTCTTCTGCATTTTATTTAATACATCTCTAAATGACAGCTATTTTTAGGTAAATAGACCACGCGACTACGACAGGTGTGGTTCAAATACATGAAAACTACTGTAAAATCGCAATCCAATCATCCAATAGTTAGACTTGGTAGGATTTACGCAAGAGCGATTGCCCTAACTTCAACATATTTTCATCAAAAATATTTTTTAGCGCCCAAAGATTAAAACTTCTAACAAGTCATCACTTGTACCTTTGACATCAGAGTATATAACTTTAATAATGTTCTTACGTAAAAATCCGTAGTCATATAGGATTCTTATTTGATTTTTGCTAAATATACTGAGAACTGAAACTATATCTGGCTAGCTCTCAGTCAGCTTTGCTTTGAAAAATCAAATGAGATTGCTATATGAACTGACATTAATAGGGTTGCATTATGCTTTTCTCGAATTCAAAAACTAACTTAAAAACTCGCCAAAATAATAAAATAGGCAGAGTTCTTTGGACTCCTACTAACGTTCTGCTAATCACTGGATATTTAATAATTTTACCAATTTGTACATTGACAACTTTATCCTTATTATTGCCATTATTCACTGCTAGTTTATTCGCTTCCATTGGAACCTCGCACTACTCTACATCGATTCCTTGGATAGATGATGCCTCTGAATGTGAATATACAGGGAGAAGCTGGCGCGATCGCAAGTGTTGGGATAATCAACACGATCCGATGTTCTAAATGGATATTGCACAAAGAGGTGTGTAAATAATTAGAACAATTGCTTAATTTGACAAAACAGGCTACCAGTCTTGGAATTAGATCAAAATGGATATGTAGCCTGTTGTTTGTCAAATCTTGAATCAACCTAACTTTGTGCGAAATCTGCAAGAAACTCATTTAAATCGTGCCCGCGCTAGTCTCAGACAAGCACTGTCTTGGTATGGATATCTCCGCAAATCAGGACAGTTGTCATCTAACCCGGAATTGGCAGGTTTGTTAAAACCGGAATTGGAAGCTTTGAACTCTACACTCAACAAGCTGGACTCTAACGTGATTAGAATTGCCGCTTTTGGTTTGGTGAGTCGTGGTAAGTCAGCAGTTTTAAATGCTTTACTGGGAGACAAAATTTTGCAAACTGGGCCCCTAAACGGTGTCACTCAATGGCCCCGTTCGGTGCGTTGGCAGCCAGGAGGTAAGGTACTAGTAGAGTTAATTGATACCCCAGGATTAGATGAAATTGAGGGTGAGTCACGGGCGGATATGGCGCGAGAAGTTGTGCATCAGGCGGATTTGATTTTGTTTGTCGTGTCTGGTGATATCACGCGCACTGAGTATCAGGCATTGCTAGAATTGCGGCGATCGCAAAAACCCCTAATTTTAGTATTTAACAAAATCGACCTTTACCCAGATACAGACCGGGGAGCGATTTACCAAAATTTACAACAATTGGGTGCTGGGAACCCTCAAGCCAAACCTCTATTACCTGATGAAATTGTCATGGTGGCGGCGGAACCAGCAGCAATGGAAGTGCGGGTTGAGTGGCCTGATGGGCGTGTCAGTTATGAATGGGAGACACCACCACCGCAAGTAGACGAACTCAAAGAGACAATTCTGAACATTCTGAATCGGGAAGGGCGATCGCTTCTGGCATTAAATGCCCTCATCCAAGCACGGGATGCAGAAGCCGCGATCGCTCAAAAAACCATCGACTTACGTGAACAAGAAGCTGAAAATATCATTTGGCAATTTACCAAATACAAAGCTTTGGCAGTCATGCTCAATCCCATTGCTTTCTTAGATATCCTTGGCGGAACTGTTGCCGATTTAGCTTTAATTCGCGCTTTAGCTAGATTATATGGTTTGCCGATGACTAGCTATGAAGCCGGAAAAATTTTAAAAACGATTTTATTTAGTTCTGGTGGCTTGCTACTGGGGGAACTAGGTAGTAGTTTTATTTTGGGCTTAGGTAAAACTACTGCTGCAATAACCAGTGCCGACAATCCTAGCAATATTAGTGCTTTTGCTGGGAGTGCGATCGCTCAAGCTGGTATCGCTGGTTATGGTGCATACACCGTTGGTAAAGCTGCTCAGGTGTATCTCGAAAAAGGCTGCACTTGGGGACAGTTGGGTGCTAGCAGCGTAATTCTAGAAATTCTCTCTCAAGTCGATCAGAATACAATTCTGTATCGTTTGCGACAAGAGCTAGGCATAAAATATTGAGAATAAATAATTTTTGTTAAGCATTTGTTACTGTTTACAAGTGTTTATGAACTTCTATCAAGCTCTTCTGACAATTGACTGACATTTCGAATTTGGTATGCAAGATTGAGGGAACAGGTTACAGGGAGAAGGTTATAGAAAAAACTATCCTCTATCCCCTAATATCTATCTGCGTAAATTAAAGGTGAAAGGATCATGACAACTACCCTAAACTCATTTGAAACTGCTGGTGCAGCAAATCTTGAAGAAGCTATTACTGAAGCCATTACTGAAGCTCGCACAACTTGCGAGCTAAATGGCAGCGATTCTGCTAATTGTGCCGTAGCCTGGGACATTGTGGAAGAATTGCAAGCAGAGAAAGCCGATCAGCAGCAAGCAAAAGCCAAGAAAAACTCTTTAGAGAACTATTGCGATCGCCATCCTGCTTCCGTAGAGTGTCTAATCTACGACGTTTAACTTTTCCGTAAATCAGTTGTTGCTGACTGCGTTATTTGCTTAATTGCCTCTAAATCAGGTAATGGTATTTCACTTTCCATTCCCAACCACAAAAGATATTCGATATTCCCAGCCGGGCCAGTGATCGGCGACCAAGTTAAGCCTTTGTATTTCCATCCTAATCCGTGGCCTGCTTGCAACACCTGGAAAATAGCATCAGCTTGGTCGTTTGGATCTCGCACAACACCTTTTTTACCCACACGGGATCTGCCAACTTCAAACTGTGGCTTGACTAACAATACAGCTTCTCGGTTAGCTTGAGTTAGTTGCCACAAAGCAGGCAGAATCTTAGTTAAAGAAATAAACGATACATCAACCACCGCCAAATCAGGAATCGGATCGTTTTCGCTATATAACTCCTCTGGTCGTAGTTGGCGTAAATTGGTACGTTCTCGCAAAATCACCCGCGAATCGTTTCGCAACCGCCAGTCAACTTGTCCGTAACCAACATCAATACCGTAAACTTGTTTTGCTCCAGCTTGCAAGAGACAATCAGTAAAACCACCTGTAGAAATCCCACCATCTAAACAAATACGCTCTGTTACAGGGATGGCAAATACTGACAACGCTTTGGAGAGTTTTTCACCGCCTCTAGAAACAAAAGGCGATCGCTCTTTAATATTTATTTGAGCCGAAATATCAACTTCTGTACCAGGCTTATCAACTAGCTGCTGATTAACAGTCACTTCCCCCGCCTGAATTAACCTTTGTGCCAAGGCACGAGAAGAACATAAATTTAGCTCTACTAATAGTGTGTCGAGTCGCTGTTTAGCCAATTAACTAGACTCTCCCGGTAAGATTAAAACCAAAGCACTTGAAAATACAGCTAGAAACATCTTACTGCAAGGATTGGGTACGGTAGTCAATACCAAAACCTTTACGAAGCTTGAGGATTTGACACTTTCAGCCTTAGACAGACTGAGTTTCCCGCATCCCGTATATTACTATGAAAAACAAAACCCATCTAGAAACTATCTAAATGGGAAAATTTTTGGTGAATTTTTGAATTCGCCAACAGGACGCATTTTTAGCTAAATACATATTTTCAGTGGTAGCCCATCCTGAAAAACTAGTAATTCTCCCGGTTGAATTTTTGTCCAAACTTCGTTGTCAGTGAGGGGAGTAGTAGCAATGACAGCAACGCGATCGCGTTCGGTAGTCACTTCCCGAAAATCTACAGTCATGTCTTGATCGATCAAATGGGCAGCTGCAAAGGGCGCTTGACGGACAATGTAGCTGAGGTTAGTTGAACAATGAGCAAAAAAGTGTTCTCCATCAGATAATAAGTAATTGAATATACCTATTTCTGCAATTGCATCACTAATTTGTTTGAGTACAGGGTACAGTTTCTTGATGTCAGGTTTACCATCAGGAAAGCGCGATCGCAATGTTTCTAGCATCATACAGAATGCTTTTTCACTATCTGTATCACCTACAGCTTGATAAAAGCCCAAATTTTCTGGATCAAAATTTGGCAAATTACCGTTGTGAGCAAATACCCAATACTGACCCCACAATTCTCTACGGAAAGGATGGCAGTTGTGTAGGGCAACTTCACCCTGAGTAGCTTTACGGATATGGGCTATGACATGGGTTGAATGGATGGGATAACTCCGCACCAACTCCGCTACTGGAGAAGCAACAGAAGGTTGGGCATCTAAAAACATCCGACATCCCTTCCCTTCAAAGAAAGCAATGCCCCAACCATCGCTATGATGATCTGTTCTTCCTCCCCGTGCAGAAAACCCTTCAAAAGAAAAGCAAATATCCGTTGGAACATTGCAATTCATTCCGAGCAATTGGCACATGAATGTTGCACTCTAAATTTTCGACTAAGGTCTCAGGATAAAGATACTTCAGAATGCTGCATTGATTCTGGAGCGATCGCTTCAATGTTGGAATTTAATTGGGAATTGGGAATGGGGCATTGGGCATTGGGCATGGTTATTCTTCTTGTCCCCTTCTGCCTTTGTCTCCCCCTAGTCTGCTGTTAATATTTCTTAACTAATTACGAATTACGTTAGCGTAGCGGTAGCGAGTCTACGAGCGTCATTACGAATTATCTAAAGCATTTGCTTTAAATATTGCTCATAGCCTAGTTGTTCTAGCTTTTCTTGCTTTGCATTTACTGATTCACAGAGGGTTTGACGATATTGTTGCACTTTTTCTAACAATTCTGGTTGATGAGTTGCGAGAATTTGTACTGCTAAAAGTCCGGCATTTTTGGCATTACCAATCGCCACTGTTGCCACAGGAATACCCGCAGGCATTTGTAAAATAGAATACAAAGAATCTACACCTTGTAAGTTCCTGGTGACTACAGGAACACCAATAACAGGAAGTGGTGTTAAAGACGCTACCATTCCAGGCAGATGGGCAGCACCACCGGCACCGGCAATAATCACCTTAATACCGCGTTGGTGTGCGAGTTGAGCATATTGTACCATCCGTTCTGGGGTACGGTGAGCAGAAACGATCGCGACTTCGCTCTCAACACCAAATTCGTCACAAACTGCGATCGCATCTTTCATGGTGGGCAAATCAGAATCGCTGCCCATGATAATACCAACTAGGGGAGTCATAATAATTAAAAATTCAAAATTTAAAATTCAAAATTATTTGAGCTAGCTTATGGAAGCTAGGTTATGCCGATTATCATCTCATGTTTTAATTGATTCATTGATGTTGGTTGCATCTAAAATCAGATTTATTTTTTTTCTCGTCAGTGTGATGACCCAAGCAACACAAAATCCTGTAGATATTATCAATGCTAGAGTGCCTGGTTACAAAGGTTTGCAAATGCTCTTGGTTGATGAAGAGGGCATAATTGAGCAAATCTTGCCAATGGGTACAGTAGAAGCAGGCAGCCGTGCATCTCTAATAAACGTTGCTGGCGACTGGATTTCATTGGGTGGCGTTGATTTGCAAATTAACGGTGCTTTGGGATTGGCATTTCCTGATTTAACGGCTGAAAATGCTCATAAGCTCCAGGAAATCTCACAATTTTTATGGGATGTCGGGGTAGATGGATTTTTACCGACACTTGTGACAACTTCAGTAGAAAATATTCAGCGATCGCTTGCTATTATTGCTGAAGTTCTCCCCAATCAGCCAGCAGGTGCAAAGATTCTGGGAGTACATCTAGAAGGGCCATTTTTGAATTTTCAAAAGCGCGGCGCACACCCCGCAGAGTATCTCTTACCTCTGACAATGGATCGGGTAAAGCGCGTTTTAGGTGATTATGCCCATATTGTGAAAGTCATCACCTTAGCACCAGAGTTAGATTTCACAGGCGAAGTAATTCCATATTTGCGTTCTCTGGGAATTACTGTCAGTTTAGGGCATTCTCAGGCCACATCTGCCCAAGCACAATGTGCCTTTGAACAAGGTGCAACGATGGTAACTCATGCTTTCAATGCCATGCCAGCATTACATCACCGAGAACCAGGATTATTAGGTGCAGCAATTATCGATCCTGATGTAATGTGTGGTTTTATTGCTGATGGTGAACACGTTTCGCCCATGATGCTACAAATTTTGCTTCGCGCTAGCTATCAAGAACAAGGGCTGTTTCTCGTCAGCGATGCCCTTTCTCCTCTGGGGCTACCTGATGGCGTGTATCCTTGGGACAGTCGGCAAATTGAAGTTAAAAACGGTACGGCACGATTGGCCGATGGCATTTTGTCGGGGACGACTTTACCCTTATTGGTGGGAGTGCAGAATTTGGTGAAGTGGGGAATTTGTGACATAGAAAGTGCGATCGCTTTAGCTACTAATGCACCTAGAAAAACGATTGGTTTGCCAGGGATTGTTAAGAGTCAATCTGCTAACTTATTACGCTGGCATTGGGATGAGACTACAAAAGAATTAACTTGGCAACGTGCCATCACCACAGAAATGCTCAAGAAGCCAGAAAATGGGAATTTATCTGTTGCTCTCAACTCCATATAATTCCCAAATAGCGAAAAAGGGAAAGGTTTTATTATCCCTTTCCCTTTAATCTGAGTGGAGTCTAAGCTTTAATTACGAATTACGAATTAGTAATTATTACGCAGGGTTTGGTTGAGTTCGGCTTTGAAGTAGCTGGATAATTGCAGCTTTTTCTAAAATTCCAACTAGAACGCCGTTCTCACGAATTACGGGAAGCACAGATAGCTTTTGTTCTTCGAGTAACTGTATGACTTCTAGGAGAGGTTGATCTGATTGGACTGTGGTAGATTCGGTAATTGGTCGCATGACTTCTTTTACTTGAGTTTCTGACCACAATGCTGTTGGTACATTTCGTAAATTATCAACTGCGATCGCACCTACTAATTGTCCATCATCATCAGTCACTAAGAACCGATGCCAGTTTTGCCCACTGATGACTCGCTCATCGGCAAACTCTCTCAGGCTAAGATTACCAGATACAATCGGGCTGTCATGAGTTACAGCATCTTCAGCAGTCAAACCTGTGAGCTTTTCTTGCACTCTGGCAAATTGAGCCGAATTACCAGCATTTTGCAACAAGAAGAAGCCAACTAACAAATTCCAGAAGTTACCAGCGCTGCCAAATAATACTAGGGGAACTATACCTGAAAGAATTGCTACCCAACCGAAGATTTGTCCAACTCGACTAGCAAAGGTTACGCCTTTATAAGGATTGCCTGTAACTTTCCAAACGATAGCTTTCAGTATATTTCCGCCATCTAATGGCAAGCCAGGAATCAGGTTAAATAAGGCTAATGCCAAGTTAACAGAAGCTAGAACACCAAGAATTGCAGCTAACGGCCCTGATGCAGTAGTAGTAACACCAATTACTGTAACGATACCGCACAGTAGAAAACTAACTAAAGGCCCTGCGATCGCTACCCAGAAAGCTTCACCTGGGGTTTTTGACTCTTTTTCTAAGCTAGCTAAACCGCCAAATATAAACAGTGTGATGGATTTGACATCAATTCCCTGACGAATCGCAACAAAACTGTGGCCTAATTCATGGGCGACGACAGAGGCAAATAACATTAGCGCTGTCATCAATCCCAGTAGCAAAGCTAATCCCGCAGATAATTGGGGAAATTGTGCCGCCAGTCCACTGCTATAGCTCCAAGTTACCAAACCCAGAACTAAAAACCATGACGGATGGATATAGAAGGGAATTCCGAAGAGATTACCAACGCGAATTGTGCCATTCATGTCGTTCACCTTTGATTTCAGCTTCGAGAGGTTTGTTTTCGTCCTTCTCGATGTTTTTATTGTAACGAAAGGTTAAGAGATTTTAATCTTGGTAATGGTAGTGGTGTCCGTCCGTAAAGGTGCGGTTATTGGCTATATTTGCGAATAATAGCTCACTATTTCTCTATAGCTACATCAGGTAGACGACTCCACTCATTCCAAGAGCCATCGTAATTCCGAACATTCGGATAACCTAATAAATATTTCAAGACAAACCAGATATATCCAGAACGCGCACCGATAGTACAGTAGGGAAAAACTTCCTTATCAGCCGTAATACCCTTACTGTGATAAAGATTTTTCAATTCGTCGAATGATTTAAAAGTGCCATCCTCATTCAGAGTTAAGGTATGCTCAAGATGCACTGCACCTGGAATATGACCAGTAAGTTGATCTGCTTTTGGTGGCTGATCGAAAAACCACTCGCCACAGTATTCTTGAAGTGTTCGGACATCCAACAACACGCGTAGGCGTTGCCCGTCGTAGACATCGCTTCTACCAATCGATGCCTGAACTTCATTATGTAATACTCGCAGACGAGCATCAGTAGCTCTGGCTCGGTAATCAGTGGCAGGAAACTTGGATAACTCAGTTGCTAGTGGAAGATTTTCTGACTTCCATTTCTGGTAGCCACCATTGAGAACTTTTACATTTTCATGCCCAAAGACTTGCAAAAGCCAGAAAATCCAGGCTCCAGTTCCAGGATAACTGCCATAAGCAATCACTGTTGTGTTATTTGTAATGCCTGAACGTGCCATCAGCCTCTCAAAAGCGATCGCATCCAAATTCAGTTTCAAATCGGGCAATAGTAAGTCTGTAAAGATGTTCCAGAAGACAGCACCAGGGATGTGAGCATTTTTGTACGGTTCTGGACTCATATTCACTTCAATAATGCGGACGTTTGGATCGTTCAGATGATTTTCCAGCCATTGGGTATCAACAAGAACGGATGGATCAGCATATTGAGACATTTTTATTTCTCCTGTAATAGCGCTAAAAGAATTGAAAGTTACCTATTTAGTTTTGGTTGTGGTTGGGAAATACAATCTGCGATGTCCGATGAACTAGGGTTGTGGAAATAGAAAATAAAGAAAAGCCGATGAGTGGATGAAAGACAGCCAAAGGAAAAGAAGTCTTCAAGTGAATTGTGAGAAATTGCAGTCCCAGCAAAACTGGGATACTTGCTGTAAGGTTCTGGACTCTGGGAGGAAAAGGCATCAGAAACACCCAAATCAACAAAATTAGTGAGAGTCCGCTATATCCTCGCACGAGCCAAATATGTAGGTTCCACCAATCAGAGTTGTAAAAGTAAGCCAGTCCAACACTAAATATTTGGGTTGCTAAACAGAGATTGAAAAACACTACTGCGATAAAAAAACCGATTTGAATCCAGCGCCCGGATATCTGTGTATCATCAATGCCAGAATTTAGAGTCATGCTTAAGTAATCCAAAAAAAGCAAAAAAGTGGAAAAACTTGATGTGACTAAAGCTAGGATAGGTCTGGTTGCCATACTGCGCCTAGACCTCGAAAGTGTACAATTTGCCAATCATGATTGCCTTACAAGCTCTATTTCATGAAATTGCTCAAGCTAAAGATGAAGAGGCGTTGCGATCGCACATCCGCGCAGAAATGAGTGAATATTTTTCAGCTACACGATGTGGGCTGTTTTTCTTTGCTCAAATTTCTCTACTTGACAGCAAGTTCCAAAAAGCACTGCAAATTGCATTATCACCTCAGCACAATCCAGTTGCACGTTACTTGCTAGAACACCATGCCCCTGTTCATGAAGCTTTAGTAGTAGAACCTAAGACATGGAGATTGATTTGTCCTCGTGCCGATCACTGGCACGTTATGGCAGGGCCAATTGTCAGCAATGGGCAGTTAGTAGGTGTGGTAGGTTTTACCCGTCAACAAGGAATGCCTACATTCGACTCACAAAATCTCATAGATTTGAGTGCGCTTTGTCTGCACATATCTACTTGGGTGGCAATAGCGCAATCCCAACATCCAAAACTATTACAGACAGAGCGTTTAACGCCTCGTGAAAAGCAAATTGCTAACTTGGTGGCTCAAGGACAAACTAATGCAGAAATTAGTACTGAACTTTGGATTACTGAAAACTCTGTCAAGCAAGCTTTAAAAAGGATGTTTCGCAAACTTGAGGTTTCATCTCGGACTCAGATGGTTGCAAAGCTTTCCACAATTTCAAAATAGTCATCTTCAAGACCTTCCCAAGGTTGAGCAACAACCTGGATTTCACTTGTGAGAAATCCAAGGGGTGTGGGAGGTGTGGGAAGTGTGGGAGGATGCGGAAGAAGTCTTACCCCTCACACTCCCCACACTCCTCTTTTCCCTCTGCCTTAAGTTTTTTGATGTTGCTGATATTCAAGAGACTTTCAGCAGTTTCCACTTCTTCTATTACAGTCTTAATTTTCAGGAGCAAGTCCTCATCTCGAATCTTACTAAGATCCTTTTCAAAGCTTTTTCTGAACTCGACCTTCACGATTTCGGCTCCAAAAGTTGAAGGATGGAGTCGCGGTTAACCAGTTCAGTTGTTTCACCTTCCGCGATCGCTCTTTCCATTGCTATGTCTTCAAGAATTTCTGCCAAAAATTCCGAGACTTCTTCACGGTTATCACGAATCAATTCGGCGATCGCGCTTTTCAAGATTTCCTTTAGTTGTTCTGAGTTTAGGGTAATCTCGGACATTATGCCTCCATTAAATTAAGTTGAATTTGAGAAATTAATACCAATAGCTTCAAGTTGTTGGTTTATTCAAGTCGTTGCGATCGCCTCATGCGTCTCTCTCTATCGCCTGTTCTACTCCTGTTTTAGCCATTTAACTCAAACGGTTGAAAAATCAATATTTTCGTAAAGCTCTGCAATTTGAATTTGCAACTCAAAGGTACTCAAAGAAAGGGTGACAGTTGGGTCGTCGTATTCTGAAAATAGCCACTGATGAGCGGCTGTTTTGACATGATGCTCAACGTGTATGCGATATTGATCGATCAGCAAATATTCTTGGAAGGTAGGAATTTTACGATAGGCAACAAATTTCTCACTGCGATCGTAGTTTTGGGTGGACTTAGACAACACTTCAGCGATAAAGCAAGGGTTCACCACGGTATCTTTGCGTCCAGTTTGAAGTTCTAAGGGTTTGGGCAGAACCATCACATCGGGATAGGTATATAGGCTAACACTGGGAATCCAAAGTCGTTGATCGGCATAGAAAGTTCGGTAGTCTTTGCCTTTTAGGGCAGATTTAAGCAAAATATACAAGTTTCCAGCAATATCGTTATGGTTGGGTGTTCCACCAGTCATTGGAATAATTTCTCCATCGCAATATTCACTGCGTATTTCTGAGGCGATTTCAAGTTCTAAATACTCATCAATGGTATACCGTTTGGTCTCAGGTTGAGCAATCATGTCAGTTCTACCTCCAAGGCTTCAAGTTCTTGGTTTATCCAAGTTGTGGCTGTCGTTTCATCGGTTTCTATCGCCCGTTCTACTCCTGTTTTAGCAATTTCTAGCAGTTGTTTGGATTGCTCCCGCGCTTTTCGAGATGCCCTAATCTTTTCAGCGATTTTCTGGCGAGTAGATTCTTGCGGTAGCGCGAACGGAATATTTAACAAGTCTTCAGTGGAAATTGCCGGATACATACTGGCAGTCGTATGAAGATCAAGGATTTCGCAGACAATGGGCGATCGCAAATAAACCAGTAAAACTTCTGGCTCTATTTTGGTTGGTTTGAGAACAGCAAAACCCGATGAGCAAATGTAATTATTTTGGTCTGTTTCAATCAGGGCTGAGAGTCTACGAATGGGGCGAACAGTTGATGTGATTACATCGTTAGTTTTGACAATCCACTGCGCTCGACTGGGGGCTTCTTCCATTGGTACTACTTCACTATTAGCAAAGCCTTCTCCGTTGAGATTGCCAATTTCAATGTAATTAAACGTGCCTTGTTTTTCAGGCTGAAATTTGCGCTTTGCGAGTGAGACAACATTGCCAATGCAAAGACCAGATTGACCCATGATTGCCATAACTTTTTGCTGTTTTGGCTGGTAATATTCAGCGTCTAAGCGGCCAGAGGACAGGAACGACTCAGCAAAACTCTTGACAGCAATAGTTTCTTCCGTGAGTTGCCAGTCCTTCAAGCCAAGGTCTGACAACAGCAAATCCTCAGCTTGTTGATAAATAACATTACTAGATTTATAGATTTTCCTCGCTGTTATTACAAGCAAATCTATGTAATTCTGAAATTTTTCTGCGAGAATAGGCACTCTAATATTTTGTATTAATCCCAAATTAATATTTGGCTGTCCTGTTCCTGTTCTTAATCTATCAATTTGAGCTTGACCATAAGTGCAATTAATAAACGTTGATAAAAAATGTCGTGCAATAGAATTTTTATTTAATGTTATCTTAGCAATTGCTTGATTTGAACTACATTCAAAGTCTTCATCAAAAACTGCTGCCTGCCCTAAATATGCACCTGCCATTGTCAGTAAAATTTGCCCTTTTTTACAGTGTGATTTATGCAGTATGTGATGAACTTCTTCTGAAATGTAGTGTAACTGTGAAAAATCAATTATGTTATTAAAAATATCTTTGGTAACTAAAAATGGAAATCCTTCATCAATGAATTCAATGTAATTGCATAGAGAATATGCACCAAAATTTATAACTGATTTTGCAAGCTCTTTGATAGTCCAATATGATTTTGATTCCAAAGTTCTGAATGCCTTAATTATATATTTTCTATAGCTGTCAGAATCTATTCTGAAATCAACGATTTCCATTATTTCACTAAACATAATCTCAACAGCTTCAAGCCCATCCATTAACTGCTGATACTTGACAGCATCAAACGGTGTAACAGATGGGCTAGATTCAAAAAAACTGAGTTTCTCCTTTTTAGCAAACTCAATAAATGCTTCAGCAATACCGTCTTCCGTCATTCCTTCGTGGTTATACAGGTCATGATCCACCACTAAATGACCGTGTTCATCTTGTAAAAAATCGCCCTCTACCCCAACGACTCGTTGCACCGGAGAAGGCGGCATCAAGTCGCTGAGTTCATCATCGGGCGGTGAAGCCGTAGACGATGAAATCTTGCGCCAAATCTTCTCCCCAGAGTTATCCTTCCCCGACTTTCGCATCGTGGCAAAAAAGATGTTGTAGTCATCCTGTCGGGGGCAAAGTGGGCCAGCTTTGGGGTCGTCGTTCCACTTCTGCACAAACAGCACTGAGGTTTTTGTGCCTGTGTGCGGCTTAAAAGTGTTGCCATGTAGCCCCACCACTGCCAAAATCCGGCAGCGTTCCGCAATGAAATCTCGAATGTTCTTATCGGAAGAGTTGTTAAAGCGTCCCTGGGGAAGCACGATCGCCATTCTACCCCCTGGTTTCAAAAAGTCCAGGTTGCGCTCAATAAACAAAATATCGCGCCCCACCTTAGTTTGCCACTTGCCATCCGGCTTTTTAGCCAGATCGTAGCGGGCAATCATGCGCGGTTCTTTGATGTCTCCCGCAAAGGGAGGATTTGCCATCAGCACATCAAACTGAAACTCTCGATAGTCTCTGCTACCTTTCGGTCGCAGCCGTTTCAGCCGTTTAAATCCCTCATGGTAAATGTCATCCCAATCATTTTGCTCGGTGACTTCATCCCACAGTTCATAGTCCAGGGTGTTCAGGTGCAACACATTTGTTTGCCCATCCCCCGCAATCAGGTTTAACGTCCGTGCCACCCGCACTGCCTTTTCATCAAAGTCAATCGCAAATACTTTGTCTTCCACATACTCTTTGCACCGGGGCGGCTTATCTTCCAGCGAAAACAAATGACTCGCTTGCAATCCCTCATCATTTAAAATTTGCCGCCACACATGAAAAATCGTATGCACCGGAAACCCAGATGATCCCGCAGCCGTATCAATCATGTACTCATCCTCTTGCGGGTTGAGCATTTTCACACACAGATCAATTACATAGCGCGGCGTAAAAAACTGTCCCTTTTCGCCCTTGCTGCTCTGGTTGATCAAATACTCAAAGGCTTCATCGATCACATCCAGGTTGGAGTTAAACAGCTTCACATTTTCCAACGACGATACACAGACCGACAGGTGAGATGGCGTGAGGCTAATTTTGGCATCCTCGCTAAACACCCCTTCCCACTTCTTCTTGGCTTTGTCGAAGAGATCCTGAATCTTAGTTTTCAGTGCGGCTTCTGTCTGTCCCGTATTGCGAAATTCCAGAGAACGGGTTGATCGCCTGTTGCCTTGCCCAGAATACCACTCATCATAGAGCTTGGTGAAAATTAGCTTAAACAGTTCCTCAAATACGTCTACCCCAGCATTGGCTAACACCTCATCTTCCATTTCCTCGATTAAGGTTTTGAGGGATTTATTCTCCTTCACCAACTTGTCATTTTTGATCAAGTCTTCCAGGGTGAACTTGATTTGGAGAATATCTGCCAGGGTTTGATTTGCATTGGGTAGCCCCGGAATATCTTCAAAATAATTGGGGTCTTTGCGTTGGTAGTAAGAAATTTGATCGCCATTCGTCCAGACTGCGATCGGCGCACCCGTGGCATTGCAGTAGGAGCGCAGCTGGTCTTTCCCATCCTTCAGCTTTGGCTTCTTTAGCTCCACGAGCATATAAACTGTGGTAGGGCGGTCTTTGTCCATTACCACTATGTCTGCCCGTTTCACCTCTCGCCCAAAGTTCACCCCATACTCTACCTGAATGCGACTGAGGGGATAGTGCAAGCGATCGCTCAAAACTCGTAAATATAGTTGCCGGATTGCCTCCTCTGGCGTTAGCTTAATCGCCTTTTGGCGCACCAAACAAACTGTATAAGGAACATCGCCGTTTTTGGTCGCCTTGAGAGTAATCGTCTGCTCTAACTGCTCAATTTCAGCGATCGCAAACTGCGACAGCTTATAATTTGAGTCCTTGAGGATATCGGCTAATTTCATCAGGGGCTATCAAGTTGACTCTAAGGGCTGCTTCGTCATAAGAGTTTAGCGCCATTGTAGTCACTGCTTGATAATTTTTTTTAATTCTTTAATGGCGATCACTGTGTATTCCTGGTGAACACATCACCCTTTTTCTATTTTATCTGTGCGATCGCAGTTCCCCAGAGGATTAGCCTCGCCTTTTACTACTGCGAATTTGCCAATGGATTCTAATACGACTAAACCCGGACAATTTGTGTGGAAGTCCCGCTTCCATACAAAAAGAATCTCAATCTAGGTACGTAGCGCTAGATTGAGATTCGGGTGGCTACCGAGAGCAGTGCAAAAGTGTGATTGGTTGTAATAGGCTTAGACATCCACCTATGTTGTAGTAATCTCCATCTGCTGAGAACTTTTCTGCAACATCGGGGCAATTATATCAGCAGGGACAGGACGACTGAAGTAGAAACCTTGACCTTCATCACATCCACGCATTTTTAGATATTCAAGCTGTTCTTGGGTTTCCACACCCTCTGCTGTGATTTTCAAGCGGAGGCTCTTTGCTAGGGCAATAATCGCATCGGTGACGGCGGCGCTATCAGGATTAGACATGACATCCTGCACAAATGATCGATCAATTTTGAGCATATTCACAGGAAAGCGTTTCAAATAATTCAGGGAGGAATAACCAGTACCGAAATCGTCTAGAGCCAAGCAGATATCTAGTTCTCGTAATTGTTTTAAGGTTTTAACTGAACGATCAATATCAGCCATCAAGAAGCTTTCCGTCACTTCTAGTTCCAAGGAAGACGCTTGGAGTCCAGTTTCTTCAAGAATTTGGTTGACAATCTCAACCAGATAGGGTTGTTCAAACTGTCGAGATGACAGATTCACAGATATCCGAATTGGGGTGAATCCAGCAAGCTGCCAAGCACGATTTTGGGCACAAGCAGTTCGCAAAACCCATTCACCAATTGGTACGATCGCACCATTGGCTTCTGCAATGGGAATAAACTTTGCTGGAGAAACCAAACCTAATGTAGGATGCTGCCAGCGAAGCAACGCTTCCATCGCTATAACTTGTCCGCTATGTAAATCAATTATAGGTTGATAATAAACCAGCATTTCGCCACGCTCCAGCGCTCCATGTAATTCATTCTCTAAAGTCAGTCGTTCCTGTAACTGAGCATTAATTTCTGGCGAATAGAATTGGTATTGGCTACGCCCTTGCTGTTTGGCCTGGTAAAGCGCTATATGAGCCTGTTGCAAAAGTTGATCTACGCTATTAGGATCGGTTAGATTATTAAGTGTGATACCGATACTGACGGTAATATGAATCAAGTTACCCTCAAAAGCAAAGGGCTTGCTCAGGTTACTCAACAGCACCTGAGATAGCTTAATTACGCTTTCCAAAGAATGAATATCCATTCGGGCAAGAGCAAATTCATCTCCTTTTAGATAGGCGAGAATATCTGTTTGCGCCGTGCAGTCTAATAATCTCTTGGCAACTGCTCTTAACAATAAATTTGTTGTCTGATGATCCAATCCATGACTCATACCTGTGAAATCATCAATACTGAGCAAAAACACAGCTACAAGGCGCTGCTTGTTTTCAGGTTGGGATAAAATTTGATGGAGGCGATCGCGGAATAAATCACGATTGGGCAATCCAGTCAGGTCATCATAATTAGTGATTTGGTGAATTAACTCATCTAATTTGTGAAGAGTTTGTGAGGTATCTGCCATCAAAGTACCCGCTTCATCAGCAAATTCTGTGGGCAATTTAGGCAGTGTTTTGGTGTTCAGATAATTTTGTAATGCACCAGATGTCAAAATGACTGGTTTGAGGAGATGGTTTAGCGCATAGAGGGTGGCAGCCGTACCCGCTAATGTAGCCAATAGAGCAATAGTCATAACTCGTGCCGCCATCCCAAAGGAATAGGAATTTGAGATGACGAAGCTCAAAAGTAAGGTTAGAAGTGGTACATGAGTACCCAAAAAAGCCACCGACATGATTTTAGCGGTGTAACTTTTTTTGAGCCATCTAAAATTAGCTAGGAACGAGTACAAGTATAAGTTTTGATTGAAATTCATAAATTCTGTTAGATAGTTGGTAAATTAGTTCCGAGCTATTTTGGCAAAAGAGTATTTTTGATTCAAATAAAAAAGAATTAGCTCTCTTGGAACTCAACCCTGATAAGGTTCTATATTATGCTTCCCAATATTCTTTTATAATTAATATCCATAACGATAAAGTTTCTATGAAACTTATTGCACAAACAATGTCATCATCCAAATCAAAATCGTATTGATTCTTACACTGTTAGTAATTATTCTTGTGATTAATGTGATATCAGCACAAATATAATCACAGATAATTTTTATATAGTTCGATTTCAAAAATTTCGATTTATATGAAAATGTATTCAGAGAAAGTTAGATCCCCGACTTATCATATAAGTCGGGGATTTAAAAACCGCTAAGTGTGCTATTTTTCAACAAATTATTCCGGTCTATTACCAGAAAAAAGCAAATTTGTAACTTGCTCTAACACCTTTAATGCTGTTAATGAACCTCGAATTAGCCGAGTAGCTGCAAGCGGTTGTCTAAGCATTGCCATCGCTAAAGGGAAAGGGTTCAGGGAGCCATCAGAGTTAATTGCTGATGTGAGATCGGGGATATCGTGTTGACAATCGTCACTAACTACTCGCAGCATTGCCACGGCTAACCCACCCACATTGAAAAACTCTAAGGCAGTAAATCCTTCCATATCAACAACATCAACCGCCAAAGTCTCACCCAAATGAAGTTTTTCGGTAGCAGACCAAATCATGCGATCGCTAGTTAATGACTTGACTAATGATACTTTTTCTGATGTATAAGAGTGCAATTGTGCTGTGAATGTGCGATCGCACTCTAGCCGCTTCCCTTGATAAATACAATCTTGATACAGCACAATATCACCAACTCTGTAGCGATCGCTCAAGCTGCCACAGATACCCATAATCAGCACCTTGGATTTGGGAACTAAAAATTGTCCTTGGTGCAGATACTTAAGTAAGGGCTTCATCCCAACAGGTATGGCTACTACTGTTGGGATGGAACCAGTAACGCCGCTTAATCCGCGACAAACAGCTTTATATTCTGCTCCTTGAGGTACCAGAATAGTATTAATGGGCAAAAAATTAGGCACTAGCTCTCTCGATAGTTGCAAGTTTGCGTTTGGGTATTAACTCAAGGGTACGGAGGGCGATGTTGGCAAGTCTAGGTAGTAATTGCGGTTGGAGTAGTCGAGGATCGTACTTGCTCATTCGGCGCTGATTTTCTACTAGACAAATGCTGAGAAATTTTTCTAATGTGAGGTCTTTGGTAAAGATGTCAGCACCTGTAACAGCGAAGCCAGTTTTACTAGGATCATCATTGCCAAAGACGGCAATCAAATTACTGAGAGCCTTGCCGTATTGCCAGAGGGTTTTGGCGCTCCGTAATGGGATGAATCCCTGGCCACGATGAATTTGTGTATAAGTAAACCAGTTGACAAAAAAAACAATATGACGTGTCTCTTCATCTATGATGGGATCAAAGATAGTGAAAATAGATTCTGGAAAAACATTAGCTTCACGGGCGATCGCAAATAGCCCGTAAGCAAAGAAAGTATCCAAGCACTCTTCAAAGCCAAAACGCGTAAAGACTGGCTCGATATTTTGGGGAACTTGAATTGGTTGACGTTCTGGTATTTCGATGCCGTAACGGTCAATTAATGTTTGAAGTAGACGGGCGTGGCGTAATTCTTCTTTACCTTGGAGAGCGATCGCACTTTGTAAAATAGGATCGCTCACCGTTGCTGCGTAACCACTAACTATTGCTCCAGCTTGCCGTTCTGTATCCAGAGCTTTCTCCCAAAAGGGAATACTGCGTAAGAAACTCAAGGCTGTATCGTCTAAATCTGGCCAAGAGAGAGACTCAGGTTCGTATTCCCTGTAGCTTTCGGTAAAGCTCCGGCAGAATAATTCCTTATGCTCGACAGAACCAAGTTTCATCTTTGAAGTTTCCTTTTGTATTAAAGATTGGGTCATATCTGAGTGACAATAAGTAATATTGCTGTTTAGTTGTAACCAAAGCTCGCAAGCCGAAGGTGATTGCTGTAGCATGACTAAATAATTGTGTCACCCACACGATAATTTTCCAAGATGGTAAAGCTTCGTAACTCAAAATCTGCACGAGAAGTATTCAATATTTCTAAATTTGCGATTCAATTTTCGTGGCTGACGGTGAGTTTTTGGATTGCCGTAACGGTAGCTGGTATTCTGGCTTTCAGTTCCCTTAAGTACGCCTTATTTCCAGATATTACCTTTCCAGTCGTGGTTGTGAATGCTACAGCCCCCCTGACAACTGCCTTGGATACAGAGACGAAGCTCACCAAACCCCTCGAAGAACGCCTCCGTTCCCTAGAAGGACTGGAGAATATCCGCTCATCCACCTATCCCAGTCAAACAGCCGTTAGCCTTTCTTTTGCCGTTGGTACGAATTTAGAAACATCAACCAAAAAGGTGGAAACTGCCCTCAAGCAGTTGACTCTACCTCAGGGAGCAACTTCTAAAATTATTCCCCTGAACCTGAACGAGTCAGCCGTCATTAGCTATGCGATTGAGAGTCCCACCCGGAATCTTACAGATTTGACAAAGTTGGCGAAAGACGAGATTGTCAGTGCGATCGCTAAACTACCAGGAGTCCTGAAAGTCTCACTGTTAGGCGGTGCTACTGCAACTCCTCCCCTAAATCCATCGAATGTGAGTGCAGCATCCATCCCCCAAGCAGGCGCAACCTTAGTCAGATTTAACGGGCAAGATGCACTCGCATTTCAGGTAATCAAACGCGGTAACGCTAACACCTTAGAAGTGGTGAGTCGAGTCGAAAAAGAAGTCCAAAGGCTACGCTCTACCCTCAAAGATGTCAAACTCACCTTAGCTGCTACCCAAGCAAAATATATCCGCCAAGCCACCCAATCAACTATCGATGCTTTGCTCGAAGCAGTCTTGTTGTCCATTGTGGTAATTTTTCCTTTTTTATGGAATTGGCGAGCCACCCTAATTTCTGCCTTGGCAATTCCTACGTCTTTGTTGGCGACGTTTATCGTCATGGCAATTTTCGGTTTCAACTTAGAAACAATTACGCTGTTAGCTTTAGCTTTGGTGATTGGGAGTATTGTTGATGATGCGATCGTGGATGTAGAAAACATCATGCGACACATTGAAGATGGAGAAACTCCTCGCCAAGCGGCGCTTTTAGCAACCAATGAGATTGGATTAACAGTCACCGCCGCCACGTTGACAGCAGTAGCGGTTTTTCTGCCCATAGGTTTAATGGGTGGCGTAATTGGGCAGTTTTTCAAGCCCTTTGGCATCACTGTTTCAGCCGCAATGCTTGCTTCTATGCTAGTTGCTCGGACTTTATCTCCAGTTCTGGCTATTTACTGGCTAAAACCTAGACCCTCGCTCTCCCCGCGTCGAGAAGCAAGAATTTGGGTGGCATTTGCCCAATCTTACAGAAGCTTGCTGAGTTGGTCTTTGAATCACCGGAAGATAGTTGTCGGGTTAGCTGTACTCAGTTTTATTGCAGGTATAGCGCTAATTCCACTCATCCCCAAAGGGTTTATTCCCAAACTCGATCGCGGCGAATTCAATATTGCTTATACTGCTCCTTTACCGAGTATTCCTGATTTTGCAAGTGG
>NZ_JADEXU010000330.1 GCF_015206895.1 Nostoc sp. LEGE 12450
CCTTAACAGATAAATCTCCTTGACACCAAGCGTATTATGAACCCCGATCCCAGTAATCAAGAGCAGGCTTTTCTTGCTGAAGCGGCAGAGTTGTTGCAAACCATTGAGCAGAATCTGATCGGTCTACTTGATGAAAAAACAATAGAAAAAGTTCATGCCTTGATGCGAAGCGCCCATACTATCAAAGGGAGTGCTGCCAGTGTTGGGCAAGAAACTATTCAGACAATTGCCCATCATTTGGAAGATGTATTCCAAGCGTTATACGCTCCAGAACTGGAAATCGATCCAGAATTGGGTGCTTTGCTTCTAGATGCTTATGAGTGCCTGCGAACTCCATTGAGTGCAGCCTTAATGGGCTTATCCTGCAATGAGGCAGAAATACTCGATCGCACTGCCTCAATCTTTGCCCAACTTCAACATAAACTAGGCGACTTTTTTGGTCGTGAGGCTCCGCTTCCCAGTTCGGAAGAACTTGGCTTTGATGTCGTAGAGTCAATCTTTTCCGGGAGTGTACTCCAGGATTTGCAACAGCTGGAAACTGACATCCAAAGCCAAGATCCGCAACAAATTCAAACAACACTCAACTCCCAAGCCGAATTTTTTGCTGAACTAGCAGCATCTTATGGCTTATCTGGATTAGAAGAAATTGCCCTGGCGACCCTAAACGCGCTCAAAGCACATCCAGACAAAGTATTGCAAATCGCTCAGGTGGCTTTAGAAAATTTTAAAGCAGCTCAAGTAGCAGTACTTGCAGGCGATCGCACTCAAGGGGGAGAAATATCTCCACAATTGCGAGAATGGGCAGGACTAACTACTCCTGTCCCAGAACCGCAAGAGCAGCCAGTTGCGATCGCTGCCCAACCCACAGAAACGACTACAACAGAGAATAAGCCATCCCCCCTCCTCAGTGCCAGCGAAGCGGAATCAATTTGGTCGTTTTTCCCGAAGCGGACTGATAACTCCCTACCGAAAACACCGGAGGTACTGGCACCTATTTCTCAGGATTCGGTAGTAGCCCCCTCTGCCATAGATCGGATTTTACAGTCGATCTGGATCGGAGATCCACAGACATCCTGCCGATACACAGACTCAGATCGGCCAGCTTCTCCACCACCAGCACCAAGCCTCCAGGCTCAGTCATCAGCATCACTTCCCAGTATCCGAGTAGCGATAGAACAACTCGATCGCCTCAGCCATACAATTGGGGAATTGCTAATCAGCGAAAACCAACAAAACCTGCAATCTAACCACATCCAGAAAGCAGCGCAGGACACTCTACTACAGTTTTTGTACTGTCAACAACAACTTAGTAAAGTTTTTACTTGGTCGGATCGACATCTGCTGCTTCCCGAACGCAAGCAGCGACATATACATGGATCTCCACGAGTTATCTCTGCTACCGAGGCACAATCCAATTTTGATGCCTTAGAAATGGATAACTATAGCGAGTTGCACATTCTCCTGCAAAATCTTACAGAAGACATGGTGCAATTAGGAGAACAGATTGAGGCTGTTAATGGCTTAGTTCAGCAATCTCGCTTCAGTCTCGGAAAGCGCAAGCAACTGCTTTCAGGAGCGCAGGAAGATTTGCTGCAAGCCAGAATGGTTCCACTGGGAACAGTGTTGAATCGATTACCCCGCCTCTTGCAACAGATGGTAGCAACTTATCATAAGCCTGTTGAACTCAAGCTTGGCGGTACGAAAGTACTGGTGGATAAAGCCATTTCTGAGCAGCTATACGATCCCTTGCTGCACATGATTCGCAATGCTTTCGATCACGGCATTGAACCGATAGAAACTCGCCGCCAGCAGGGTAAACCAGAAACCGGAACAATTACAATTAAAGCCTATCATCAAGGCAATCGCACTACTATTGAGGTACGGGATGATGGTCGAGGCTTTAACTGGGAATCTATTCGTCAGCGAGCTATAGAAAAACACCTGCTGACTCCCGAACAAGCCGCCTATGCCTCAGAAGACCAACTGGCAGAATTATTATTTGAACCAGGCTTTTCTACCGCCAACCAGGTTGGTGAGTTATCTGGTCGTGGTATCGGCTTAGATGTGGTTCGCACTCAATTGCAAGCTTTACAAGGTTCGATTGTGGTGCGATCGCTTTCAGGGCAGGGAACCACCTTCATGCTGCAATTGCCCCTGAGCTTGACAACAGCACGCTTGCTCGTTTGTCAATCTCAAGGTATTACTTATGGCTTGCTGTCTGAAGGAGTTAGCCAGGTTTTATTACCGCAGCCAGAGCAGATTCAAGTCCAGCAATCTTTACACGGGCAAGGCAGCCAAAAATTCTGGCAGTGGGGAGAAGGGCAAAATCAGCAATTAGTTCCCATCCGCTCGCTTGCCAATTTGCTGGATTACAAATATCCTTTATTCACCCAAGACCACAATTTAAACCTAAGTCCTTTTCCAGTCAAACAACGGAACACCATCGAACCTCTGCTGCTGTTAGAAACAGAGCATCAATACCTGTGTTTGCAAGTCGATCAGATTTTAGTCGAGCAGGAATTAGTAATTAAATCCCTCGGCAGAGTCCTGACTTTACCTAGTTACATCCAAGGCTACAGCGTGTTGGGAAATGGTAGTCTGACCCTAATCGTTGACCCGTTGGAGTTAGTTCGGCAAACTTGGGAGACAGATATGATGCCGACTTCCCCAGCATCAAGTCTTGCAATATTGCCCGCGCCTGAGCCTGTTCTGGCTCTAGAGGCGCAGCAATCCGCAACTATAACGCAACCGCAGCAACAGCCGATGGAAGTCAATACAGCCGTTGCTCAACCTAACCGACTGACAGTGTTAGTCGTGGAAGATTCGGTTGTACAAAGGCAAAGTTTGGTGCAGACACTCCAAAAAGCCGATTATCAAGTGTTGCAAGCAGGCGATGGTCGAGAGGCGATCGCTCAAATGGTGCAACACAGTGATGTTGATTTAGTGATTTGTGACATTGAAATGCCGCGTATGAATGGATTTGAGTTTTTAGAACACCATCGCCAAGACGAGCGTTTGTCCGGGATTCCTGTGGTGATGCTGACTACTCGTAGCGGACAGAAGCACCGCCAATTAGCTCTAGCTCTAGGGGCGAAAGCTTACATGACCAAACCCTATTCAGAACAGAGCTTTCTAGCCGCGATCGCTGAACTGGTTAATACCTGAGATAAGGCAGGAGGCAGGAGGCAGGAGGCAGGAGGCAGAAGGCAGGAGGTAGAGACAAGATAAATATCTGAAAAGCTTGCAGCACAAGATTTTAAAACTCCTGCCTCCAGCAAGAACTACCTCCTGCCTCACCTCAATAAATAACTAAACTTACTGCCATTCGTACATAACAGAAAGTAAAGTTCCTCAAAAATCTCTTTCCCCCTGCCTCCTGCCCCCTGCCTCCTGCCTACTGC
>NZ_JADEXU010000045.1 GCF_015206895.1 Nostoc sp. LEGE 12450
GAGCAGGGGAGGGCAAGGAGATAAACAAAACTCTTAACTCCTAACTCAGCACCCCATTCCCAATCATGGATAAAACCCCAACTTGGGCAACCCCAAAGTTTCATCCCAGCCCATCATCAGGTTTAGACATTGAATCGCCTGACCCGCCTGCCCTTTAATTAGATTGTCAATTGCCGACATGACAATCACCCGACCTGTGCGCGAGTCAACTTCTACACCGATGTAACAAAGATTGCTGCCGTTAGCCCACTTAGTTTGGGGGTAAATGCCGCTACCGCAAACTTTTACCCAAGGAGAGTTGCGGTAGAAGGCTGAGAAAATTGTGATTAAGTCATCTCGCACTAGACCGGGATCGCTCATTTTGGCATATACCGTTGCCAAAATCCCGCGTACCATTGGGACAAGATGCGGTGTAAATTGGATCATCAGTTCGTGACCAGCTAAGTCACTGCAAATTTGCTCAATTTCTGGGGTATGACGGTGACGGCCGATATTGAAAGCTGCGATGGAATTATCTGCTTCAGATAGTAATAAGTTGGTTTGAGGTTGCCGTCCACTGCTAGATGTGCCAGCCTTGGCATCGATAATAGCTGTTTCTGGGACGATTAAGCCTTGCTTTAAGAGTGGCGAAAGTGCAAGGAGACTCGCAGTGGGATAGGAACCAGGACAGCCAATAAGTTGAGCTTCGGCAATGCGATCGCGATAAAGTTCTGGTAATCCATAAACTGCTGTAGCTGCAATGGTGCGATCGCTTCTCTCAATACCATACCAATTTGTATAAGTTGTCAAATCACTGAACCGATAGTCTGCACTCAGATCCAGTACTTTACATCCTTTTTCTAATAGTTTGGGCGCGATTTGGCAAGCCAGACCATTTGGTAAAGACAGGAAAACTACTTCACAGCGATGAGCAATTATTTCTGGTTCTACCGCTTCTATTGGTAGATTAGCTGTATGAGCCAGATGTGGGTACAAATCCCCAAAGGATTTACCGATACTACTCTCACCGCCTAAATAAACCAGTTCGACTTCTGGATGATCCATCAGTAGCCGTACTAACTGTACTTCGCCATAGCCCGACGCGCCAATAATCCCAACGGGTACGCGTCTAAATTTGCCCATGATCTGAAATCCTTATCCCATGAATAGTTAATTCGTTCTCAGCTATCAACAATATCAGCGACTAGACTCATAGCGTACAAAACTTCTATTACCCTTCTACTTTTTCAGACGGAAAGTAAGAGGATGCGGCGAAGTTACAAAATATTCTATTTGTCCCCTTTATTCTGTTCATCCTTGGCTGTCCCTGCACTTTAAAATCCCCATTTTGAACGGCAAAAATTTTTGCCCTGTTATCAAATCATTGCTAGTCTACTTCTCTGCCTTATAAAGGAGCTACAATCTAAAAGAAGAAATTGTAAAAAAAATTTACGTTGGTAGCTGGAAATTTTTCTGTGTCACAGCCTAATCCTACCCAAGCTTTTAAATTTGATTCGATTGATGCCGCTTTAGCAGACCTAAAAGCTGGTCGTGTAATTGTAGTGGTAGATGATGAAAATAGAGAAAATGAAGGCGACTTAATTTGTGCTGCCCAATTTGCCACACCCGACATGATTAATTTCATGGCGGTGGAAGCTAGAGGGCTGATTTGTTTGGCAATGACAGGCGATCGCTTAGACGAGCTAGACTTACCTTTGATGGTAAGCAACATTACAGATACTAACCAAACTGCCTTCACTGTTAGCATTGATGCTGGCCCAGAATTGGGTGTAACCACTGGCATCTCAGCAGAAGACCGCGCCCGGACTATCCAGGTTACTCTCAATCCAGCTACAAAACCTACCGATTTACGTCGTCCTGGTCATATTTTCCCCATTCGGGCGAAAGCTGGGGGCGTACTCAAACGCGCAGGGCATACGGAAGCGGCTGTAGACTTATCTCGACTAGCAGGGCTATATCCAGCCGGGGTAATTTGTGAAATTCAAAACCCCGATGGTTCAATGGCGCGGTTGCAGCAATTATTTGAATATGCCAAACGTCACAATTTAAAAATAATTAGTATTGCGGATTTAATCAGCTATCGCCTACAGCACGATCGCCTGGTGTATCGTGAGGTGATTACCAAGCTGCCTAGTCAATTTGGCCAGTTTGAAATTTACGCCTACCGCCATACCCTGGATAATACAGAACACGTTGCAATTGTCAAAGGAGATCCAGATAACTTCAAAGATGAGCCAGTAATGGTGCGGATGCACTCAGAATGCTTAACTGGTGATGCTTTGGGTTCTTTGCGCTGCGATTGTCGGATGCAGTTAGAAGCTGCGCTGAAGATGATTGAGGCTGCTGGTCAAGGTGTAGTTGTATACCTGCGTCAAGAAGGGCGGGGAATCGGCTTGATTAACAAGCTAAAAGCCTACTCATTGCAGGATATGGGACTAGATACAGTTGAAGCAAACGAGCGTTTGGGATTTCCTGCTGACTTGCGAGACTACGGGATGGGCGCACAAATGCTCATGGATTTGGGCATCAAAAAGATTCGTTTGATTACCAATAATCCCCGTAAAATTGCTGGAGTTAAAGGTTACGGGTTGGAAGTAGTCGATCGCGTGCCATTGTTAATTGAAGCAACCGACTACAATTCTTATTACCTGGCAACAAAGGCGAAAAAGCTGGGTCACATGCTGTTACAGACTTATCTGGTGACAGTAGCAATCCATTGGCAAGATGACCCGGAAGCTGTGACAGAACGTTATGAACGCTTAGAAAAACTGCGACATTTAGCGAAAAGTAATGATTTATTGTTGCAGGAAGAAGCGCGTCCGTTAGCGATCGCTATATTTGACGAGCCATCTTTGACAGTACACTTGGGTTTTGATCAAGCAAAAGTTGCTAGCTCTGATTGGTATCAACAAAGTGGTCATCCTTATATACAGGCTATCTTCCAAATTCTGGATAACCTCGCAATCTTGCCATACATCCAGAAACTAGAATTTTTGATTTCCTCTGGTTGCGATCCCTTGAGTAATTTACAAGTGCAACTAGATCGGCAGACATTCGCGGATGGTACACTGCCTTCATCAATTAGCGATCGCCTAGAAAAGCAGCAAATCTATAGCTTTAGCAAATAGCTGCAATGATTTTCTTTTCAATAAATATTTTAGGGTGTGTTATCGCGTAGCGTAACGCACCACTTTTTATTTATTTACTCTATAGATTGGTCTGGTCTGACGAAAAGTATTAAGTAAGTTAAGAAATTTACTACCATCAAAATTTATTGGGTCAACTTTTTTACCAGAACGGTCTACGAGATGATGGGTAGTTATGCGATAGTCTGGAACTTGACTTTGAGCAACTAACCAAGCAAGAGATTTATATTGAGCCTCCGTGTAGCCGCTATGAGTTTGTTGGCTATTACTGTCATAACTATCTGGCGGTGTTTCTAAAGAAACGTGATAAGCAAAATTATTCACAGATGCTGGTAGCTTTGGATTAGTTTGTACAGTTTCCAATCCCTGTGGACTTTCAAATACTGAGTTAGCTGCACCAAAAGCCCGCTTTTCTGGTGGTACTAGATAAACCACAGTTCCATCTAACTTGATTAAGGCGTGGTAGCTTGCTTGCACACCTTCATCACTATGGGCTACTTGAAAAAAATTAATGGCACTGGAAGCAGAATAACCAGTTTCATGGAGGACGATAATCGGTTGGTTGTTAAGAGGAACGCCGTTAGCATCTTGGGCATAGCGTTCTCCATAGTTACTTGGATCAACCGAAGCAACTTGATAACTAGGTCTGTACTGTGCAAAAGCTTGAGTGGTGATGTACCTTGCTAAAGGCTTGTTAGTCTTGACTGGGGACTTGGGAATACGTCGAGATTTCTTCTCTGGCTCTTTCGCTGATTGCAATTGTGCCTGGGGATATTGACTCCAGGCTGTAACCTGTGGATTGGATATACGCGATGTCGCCGGATTATTGTGTAATTTTGTCGCTCGTCCAATTAGCAGCACTACAATTAGAGCCATGAACATCAGCGAGATTAGTAGCACCCTAGTCGCCCAGTCTTTAAACCTCATTTTTCTAATACCCGTAAAACGGTAGATATAAACTTATAGCTAAACTGGCATATCCTTAGTAGAGGAACACTTCTGCAAACCCCTACCGCTTATGGTATCCAAACGAAAATCACTAGAATACCTTAAGTCTAGTTAAATATACGTTACTAGTATATGTTGGAATCCTAAGTAATTGTTTTAAATGCTTCCTTTGTCATGGAGCTATTTAAATGCTATCAAAACCATCACTACTGGTGCAGGCAATAGTTGATGAATTGTGTCTCTACAATTCAAGATCGCAATCTCAAATCTAAAATAGTTAGCGTTTATACTCTGCTGCGTGGTGTTCGCATAGCCACAGGTAATGTCCCTCTGGAGTCAAGACATTCTTTAATCCACCCCAGTGCTGTTGTGGATCTTTTTCATCTAAAAGTTGACGTAAGGCACGCAAAGCTGCACCATCAGCGCGTTCTGGATCTAAATCTTCACCTCTAGCAATTTTGTCTGCTAATTCTAAATCTTCAGATTCTTTGAGTTCAGGTAATTTTGCAGCTAGTTCTTTAAATAGTTCTAAGTCATTTTTAAATAGCGTTTCATATTCTTTGGAATCTACGACACCCAGCCAAGGGCCAATTATCGGTGCAGTATATTTCAAGACTTTGAATAATTTACCAATATAAGGTGCAGTTGCTCTCAGCCATTTGGCAGGTTCATTTATTTCATATAAACCACCTTCTTGGGTGGGATGCCAACACCCCGGCGCTTGGCAATAGAGTTGTAAATCTAATTTCTGTCCAGTTAGATTCTTTTGCCAAGCTTTACCGCCACGGAGACGCAAGACAAAAACATTGGGACAGTGAGAATCTATGGTTGCTTGTTCGCGGCGGAATTCATTAGTAAATCCTCGTTGCGTCAGTTCTAGGAGATTTTTAAACTCATCGAGAATTACTGCTTGTCCGTCAACAATTGTTTGTTCTAACTGGTCAATGCGTTCTAGCACTGCATTTTGAGTATTCCAGTTTAAGCCATATAAGAGTTCTGACACTGATACATCTTCCATAGCTTCTGGGCATTCAATTGTTCCTTTCTTTTTTTCCCAGCGTTGCGATAGTTGTTTATAGTCAAATTCGTGCGTGCATGGTTGACCATTATGACCAAAACATGGAATTGTGCGTTGAATGTCTAATCCGGGAAACCTGGCGAGAGTGACTTCGATGCCATCTCGAAGCAGGACAAAGAAATTTAGCGGGTTAGGGCCTCGCACTGTTAATTTAATATAGCGATCGCTTTTAACAGCTTCCACTAATGCTAAATGTTCCTGTTCATAAGCAAATAAGACACCGTTACGCCAATGAATGCCAGTTGTGAAGCGGTGTTGACGCGCAATAAACCAAGTAGGAATACCCGCAGGAATGGTATTAAGTTGAAATTTCATCGAAATTTCATTGCACTTACCTGCTTGTTTAATTTGCTGCCATTTCTGTTCATAATTAGGCGCATCGAGGGGCAAAAGTTCCACAACCAGACTGAGATCCCGATTTTCTTGAGTGCGGTAGGAAAGGTCAAAACGCTCCATGAGGTGCAAAAAGTGATCCCGCATTGATGGCTCTAAATCGCGCCAAAGTTGATTCATTTCCTGACGGGTGAAAATGCCCTTGCGGTTGATTACGTCTTCACTTTCCAGCACTTTACTGATATATTCAGTTACCCAATGGGGCTTGAGAATAACGGTATCGTTAAGTTTTTCATTGTCTTGGAAATAGAGAATTTCACCTAATTCATGCAGCCATCGCGCCAGCACTTCTTTGCTGATGTCAGCAACTTTGTAATCAGCCATGATGTCCCACAACTGTTGAGGGGTGATTTGTTTTTTCGGCTGGGTGCGGATGGCATTGGCAGCATTTAGCCAAGTAGTAGGCCAGATTTCACCCATTAAGGGTAATTTGGCGGCTGCTTCAGCAATTGCTTGTCGTAGTTCTTCAACGCCTCGGCTGATTTTAGAGCTAATTTTACAGTGTTCAATAATCTGGGGGTACTTGCGGCGTAACTCAGCCAGGGGAAGGTCTGCATCTCGCTCGTCGATGTGGGTGGCGATGAGTAATATCGGAGATTCTGGGGCTAAGGCTTTGATAGTATCTAACCAGTAGTAGAGTTTACCTTGCTCAAATCCTAGTCGAGCATTCCAGGCGAGTAAGAATAGGGAGCGGTTGGTGAGGAAGAATTGATGGGTAGCGTGATAGATTTCCTGTCCGCCAAAGTCCCAGGTTTTCAGATGCATTGTAGTACCTGCTTTGCTGGGATGGCTTAGATCGAGCCATTTAATTTCAATACCGTGAGTGGTGGATTCCTGGGTGTCGAACTCTTCACCGCGTAATGCTCTTAATAAGGATGTCTTACCTACTCCTCCTTCACCTACGACTAGTAGCTTAGAAACCCACTGCTGTTGACTATCCTCTAATCTTTCTCGAAGATAGGTCAAAATTGCCTGTGTTCCCTGTTCGACAATTTCAGGCGGCGGCGAGCTTAATTGTGGATTGTTATTGAGGAATAATGTTATCAAGTTGGAGAGTTGGCTGATTTCTGGCGGCAGGCTGCTGAGTTGATTGTTATCGAGGTATAGCCGTTTCAAATTGGAGAGTTGGCTGATTTCTGGTGGCAGGCTGCTGAGTTGATTGTTAGAGAAGAATAGCGTTGTCAAGTTGGAGAGTTGGCTGATTTCTGGCGGCAGGCTGCTGAGTTGATTGTTATCGAGGAGTAGCCATATCAAGTTGGAGAGTTGGGTGATTTCTGATGGCAGGCTGCTAAGTTGATTGTTATTGAGGTCTAGCCATAGCAAGTTGGAGAGTTGGGTGATTTCTGATGGCAGGCTGCTAAGTTGATTGTTATTGAGGTCTAGCCTTATCAAATTGGAGAGTTGGGTTATTTCTGGTGGCAGGTTGCTGAGTTGATTGTTATTGAGGTATAACTCAGTCAAGTTGGAAAGTTGGGTGAATTCTGGCGGCAAACTACTGAGTTGATTGTTATTGAGGTCTAGCTCAGTCAGTTTTGAGAGTTGAGTGATTTCTGGCGGCAGGCTGCTGAGTTGATTGTTATGAAGGTCTAGCCATAGCAAGTTTGAGAGTTGGCTGGTTTCTGGCGGCAGGCTGCTAAGTTGATTGTCAGAGAGGTCTAGCCTTATCAAATTGGAGAGTTGGGTGATTTCTGGTGGCAGGTTGCTGAGTTGATTGTCAGAGAGGTCTAGCTCCGTTGCCTTTTCCCTGGCAGCTTTTTCAATAATTTGCAACAGTTCTTCATTTGTCACCTGCAAACCTCACCAACTTTGTAGCGATATTTACTAAAGTAGCATACTGCAACTAAGCGCTAGAGACTGGATTCGTGTGTTTATCTGCATAATAACGGCTGTAATGTTTAAATTAGCAAGGTGCGATCGCTAACCTCGCAATAACATTCACTCATTAACGGAGTTCAAAGACTCGTCGGCGAGTATAAAAGACTCGTTAACGGAGTTCAAAGACTCGTCAGCGAGTATAAAAGACTCATTACCGGAGTTCAAAGACTCGTCGATGAGTATAAAAGACTCATTAACGGAGTTCAAAGACTCGTCGGCGAGTATAAAAGACTCATTAACGGAGTTCAAAGACTCGTCGGCGAGTATAAAAGACTCATTAACGGAGTTCAAAGACTCGTCGGCGAGTATAAAAGACTTATTAACGGAGTTCAAAGGGTGCGTTACGCTTTCGCGTTAACACACCCCAAGACTATGATCGCTTTATAATTGCGATGTCTACGATGGTCACTGAGCTTGTCGAAGTGCGGGCTACGCCTACGCAGCTATGAAAGCAATAAGTACTTATCCCAATTCTCTTGATGGAGAGACGGTTTCGTTAATTTGAGAAGATGGTTTATTCAAGAAAAAATTCCAGAGTCTTTGAATAGCTATTATTAGAAAACCAATCACAATCACTCCTGCTACCACTGGTAAAGCTAGCGCCAGCACAGACAGTCCGATTGCGATGACCAACTCAATGGTTGACACAACAGGATTGGTTAATCCACCTGAAACGCCAGTAGAACTTATCCGCAATAAATTCGTTAATCCCTGAGTTAATCCTGCGGTTCCACCACCAGCAATTAAAGCTAACGTCCATTGCACCAGTGGATTCATCTCTGGAGCAACAGATGCTGTGACGATTGTCCCGGCGATAAATGCCGCAGGTGTGGCAACAATATCCAGCAGATGATCCAACCAAGGAATGTAATAACCGATAATTTCTAGCAAACAAGCGACTGCAAATACAATTACAGCTTGAGGTGTTTCCAGCCAATCAAAGTTAGTCGGCAAATCTAAATGTCCAAAAACTGAAGCCACACTCAATGCTAGCAGTGGTACAAATACTCTAAAGCCAGCCGCCGCGCTCAAACTAATCCCCAGTAATAATTCAATAAATGTATTTAGATTGAACAAAGAATTTAAATCCATAGTAGGACTCAAGTTATACACCTAGTGTTTTTTCCATCTTTGAGCTGAACGGAGTGACAACTCTAAGTTGTGATCCCAAGATAAGAAACTTGGCGAAAATATTTCATCTGACTATGTGTAGAATCAGTCAGGTTCTATCGGTCCGACAACGAAACTTCCTACCTTGGGATATATTGACTTTGACACCAGGAAAGCTACTTTTGCCGAACAAGCAGAGGCGCTGTCCGATGGTGGTGCCGATTTATTTTTGGTGGAAACTTGCCAAGATGTGCTGCAAATTAAAGCTGTATTGAATGCTATTGAAGAAGTGTTTGCCAAAAAAGGCGATCGTACCATCCCCCACCAACTTCGATAAAATCACTATGGTGCTACTTAACCCTAAATCTGATGAAAAGCGATCGCCTCTCTTCCCCTTCTTCTCTTCAACGTCCTGAACTACTTGCGCCAGCAGGTAATTGGGAATGTGCTAAAGCTGCTGTGGAAAATGGGGCAGATGCGATTTACTTCGGTTTGGATCGCTTCAACGCCAGAATGCGGGCAGAAAATTTTACTGAGGCAGACTTACCCCAATTGATGACATTTCTGCACCGTCGCGGTGTAAAGGGTTATGTCACCGTCAACACACTCATATTTCCCAAAGAATTAGCAGAAGCGCAGCAATATCTCCGCACAATTATTGCCGCAGGTGTGGATGCCGTCATTGTTCAAGATGTCGGAATTTGTCGTCTCATCCGTCACCTCTCGCCTGATTTTCCTATCCATGCTTCCACCCAAATGACCATCACCAGTGCGGCTGGGGTGGAATTTGCTAAGTCTCTTGGCTGTCAATTGGTGGTGCTGGCGCGTGAATGTTCTCTCCAGGAAATCAATAAAATTCAGCAGCAGATTGCCCAACAAGAAACTTCGCTGCCCTTGGAAGTCTTTGTTCACGGTGCTTTGTGCGTGGCGTATTCCGGTCAGTGTTTGACTAGCGAGGCTTTAGGCGGACGTTCTGCTAACCGAGGAGAATGTGCCCAAGCTTGCCGGATGCCCTACGATTTAATCGCTGATGGGGAAGTTGTAAATTTAAAAGAACGCAAATATTTACTCAGTCCTCAAGACTTGGCAGGGTTAGATGTTTTGCCCGATTTGGTGAAATCAGGAGTAACTTGTCTCAAAATTGAAGGTCGCCTAAAAGCTCCAGAGTATGTTGCTAATGTCACCCGTGTTTATCGGCAAGCCCTAGATCGGGTGATGGAGGAATTGGAAAGACCTAACCCCCTAACCCCCTTCCCTACAAGGGAAGGGGGAATAAAGGCTCCCCTCTGCGTTTCAGAGAGAGGTTGGGGGAGAGGTCAATTAGATCAAAAACACTACAACCTAGAAATGGCATTTTCTCGCGGACTCTACACGGGCTGGTTTGGCGGGATTAATAATCAGGAACTAGTTCACGCCCGCTTTGGTAAAAAACGTGGGGTTTATTTAGGTGAAGTTACCCGCATCCACAACGAACAGGTGACAGTCAAATTGGAAGCGCCTGTAAAACCAGGGGATGGAATTGTATTTGACTGCGGTCATCCAGAAGCGAAGGAAGAAGGCGGCCGGGTTTATGCTGTGGTGTCTAAGGGTAAAGAAGCAATGCTGACCTTTGGACGAAATGACTTGAACCTGCGCCGAGTGCATATAGGCGATCGCATTTGGAAAACCAGCGATCCCGAACTCGATAAGCAACTGCGTCAAAGTTTTGCAGGCGAGAACCCACAATTTCAGCGTCCCATTGATGTTGAGGTTCATGGAGAAATTGGTCAGCCATTGATTGCGATCGCCCGCGATCGACTCGGTAATATTGTCCAGGTAGAATCTGCAATTTCTCTAGTGGAGGCGCATACTAAACCCTTAGATACAGAACGTTTACAAGAACAATTCGGTCGTCTCGGTAACACGCCTTTCGTTTTGGAAAAACTAACCAACCACCTCAGCACTTCCCTTATGCTGCCCGTAAGTGAGTTGAACCGGATGAGGCGCGAAATTGTGGTGCAGTTGGAAGAATTGCGAAGTCAACCTAAACGTTGGCAGTTACGTTCTGATGTCTCTTTTCAAGACTTACTCCCCTCATCATCTTCCTTATCCCTCTCTTCTCCTTCACTGATCGTCTTAGTACGAAACCTCAAGCAACTCCAAGCCGCTCTCAAAGCTGGTATTGAAACACTTTACTGTGAATTTGAAGATCCCCGCGCCTATCGAGAAGCGGTGCAAATCGTTCGCCAACAACAGCAAAAAAACAAAGCAGACAATTCTTCACTTTTAACTGATAATTCAGCACTCCCCACAATCTGGGTTGCACCACCCCGAATTACCAAACCTGGAGAAAATTGGATTTTGCAGCAGGTACGTGCCTGTGAAGCAGATGGCTATCTGATACGGAACTATGACCAATTGCAATTCTTTGCTCAAGACCGTTGTATTGGAGATTTTTCGCTCAACGTTGCTAACCCCTTAACGGCAGACTACTTTCAGCAACGCTTTGCTTTAGAACGGTTGACGGCATCTTATGACCTGAATATTACCCAACTGCAAGACCTGCTCACCAGTTGTCCACCCCAGTGGTTTGAGGTGACAATCCATCAACATATACCGATGTTCCACATGGAACACTGCGTATTCTGTGCTTTTCTATCGACAGGTACAGATCATACTAACTGTGGGCGACCTTGTGAAAAGCAGGAAGTAAAATTAAAAGATCGTGTAGGCAGCGAACATATCCTCAAAGCAGATGTAGGTTGCCGCAACACTGTATTTAACGGCACAGCCCAAACGGGAGCCGAGTATGTACAGCGTTTGATAAATTTGGGATTACGTCACTTTCGTATCGAGTTTGTAAATGAAACCCCTGACCAAGTGACTAAAATAATACATCGCTACCGTCAATTGTTGCAAGGTGAAATTACAGGTTCCCAACTATGGCGTGAGTTGAAGCTGCAAAATCAATTGGGCGTAACTCGTGGCCCTATGGGAGTATCTGCATTGCGGTGATAATTCATTTTATGGCGTTGCTGAATTCAGGTATAAAATCAATTCGCAATTAAACTAAGCCACCCACTAGGGGTGGGGTTTCAACCTACCTTGCGATACAAAGATTTTTTCACCCACTAGGGGCGAGGTTTTGAACCTTTACTTTTTCGATAAAAATGATTTTGCGTGATTTCAAAACCCTTGTAGAGACGTTGCAATGCAACGTCTCTACACCAAGATTCATATATCTAATCAGCAACGCCCATTTTATGAATACCCAGCTTTGGAAAGTGCTTTAGCTATTACGCCGTAAGCCTCCCGGAGAGACAGGTATGACCAAATGGATTCAGATGTTCGCTAGTCATTTTTTCGTAGGACTGTCTGGTGAGCAACAAATACAATTAATTCGCGTCGTGGAGGAATATCTCAAGCCGACGTTGTATCAACAAGGAAGTTAAACATTCGGACTATCGAATAATTCGCATCGTTGCCATTAAGGTTTAAATTGTGCGGATTTTTACTAATGCCTTAATTACGAATTAGTATCAGCTATGCATATACCTAAATTGTGCGATCGCCCTACAGCCCCTTGGACATCCTACGGCAGGTGTTGGCGCAGCGATCGCCAAACATCATTTTCATTACTACTAACCATTGCCCTCACCACTTTACTAATCCCGTCGCCCTCGCTAGCACAAACCCGCTCTATACCCTCGCCTTCGAGTGCGCCTTTAGAACTAGACTTATTGACCAAGCCAAAAGACTATGTAATCACAGCTAACACCATTCATCCAGAAGGATTAACTGTTCCGAGTTTATGGTGGGCACAACAAAACTCTGAGAAAAAACTGTTAGATAATTGGATAGCATATCCAGCCTCTGGCAAGGAACCTGCACGAGTAGACTTGATCGTGAATCAGCAAATTTGGAGCTTACTAGAGTATATAGAGCGCTACGACTTCGTAAATCGCTTAGGTAGCGCTGCACGTAACTTTGGTTACAATGTCCGGGTATTTAACTATCAAAAGGAACCCTTAGCAACTTATACTTGCAACTTTAGTACAAGTCCAGCTTTATGCAGTATACAAACAACTGTTAAGAACAAGATAGGCTTACAGCGTTCTCTCCAGTAAATAGTTAGGAGTTAGAGGGAAAAATTATCGCCCTTACCTCCTAATTCGCACAATGCCCAATTAAACCTTCATTTTGGCGAACAAAGACTCGTATTGTTTTATTGCAGATGGCGGTAAGGGAAGCAAAAATTCACTTTTATCTAAAACTTCGCGTAGGCCTAGCCCGTCGTAGACATCGCTCTGTAACAAACTCCGTAATGGTTCTTGGATTTCGGAAGCGGCAATATTTGTAGAAATTGGCGAATTACTTTTAGTCAGCACTGAAATTTGTTTAGCTGTACTTGGTTGCCAACAAAAATCAATCCATTGATCTGATAAAGTACCCTTATCAATACCTGCGGGACGCACCCACAAGTCCGCCCATATTGCTGTTCCTGAGTGGGGTATAACTGCGCCAAGTTGCGGATAACGTCCTAAAACTTGCACTACATCACTTGACCAACCAACCGCTAGCCAAGTGTCTCCCATAATTAAAGGTTCTAAGTAGTTATCGGAACTGTAGAACTTCACCTGTTGGTTTAATGTCTGTAATTCTTTTTCCAAGTTTGGTACTTGGTCAAGATTCTCTATATTGTAAGATTTTCCTAGCTTCTTTAAGACCAGACCAATAACTTCTCGTGGTTGATTAAGTAGGGAAATGCGCTGCTGCATTCCATCTCGCCACAAATCACTCCAATCTTTGGGTGTCCAACCCAATTCTTGCAACTTGTCACGGTTATAAACAATCACCGTGGTACCCCACCGATAAGGCGCACCCCACACCTTCCCTTGAGTATCCAAGTTACCTTGGTCGTCGCGTGTTACTAATTTTTTCCACTTTTCATCTAAAGCAGACCATTGCTTTAATTGGTTTCCCTGTAACTCTTGGAGTGGTTGAATCAGTTTCTGCTCAATAGCTGCTTTTAGCCAGTAATCTCCCAATGTCACGAGGTCTGCATCAGCCGTTTTTTGACCTTGCCTAAAGGGTATAAAGCGACTCCATCCTTGCTCATCGGTGGCTTTTGGTTTTTTCTGCCAATTTTGTAATTGCTGAAATAAATCCTCTATCTGCTCGACTGGGGCAAACTTTAACTGCACCTGTTGCTGCAAACCTTTGTGGAACTGATTCACCACCTGACCAGGTATAGAACCTTTTAATAACTGTACTTTTAGTTGCGTCTGCCTGTTTCCACCACAGCCAAAAAGCAGTTGTGAAAGTGCCAGTGTGCTTGTACCGAGCAAAAAAGACCGTCGATCCATTGATTTTGGATTTAAGATTTTTGATTATACCTAATATTAAGCAGAGATTCACCAGAGGCTGACTAGGTGAAAAAGTGGAATTGGAAAATTATTGGAGTTTTCTGTGGTTAATACCGATAATTTGAAATATTTGACTCAAAATAGCAACTTTAGCAGCAAATTGCTGCCTAAAGATGAATTTATCTCCATAAATTTCATTAGTGGTACTTGTAGTCAAACTTTACCTACATTTAGAAATAATGATTTAAATGTCACATTTGCACCAAAAATTATCAATACTTAAATAATCCATAAGTATCGTTAAGATTGGGAGTAAATTGAATAACATATAGAAAATGTACGGATAAAGGTATTAAATGGAGCTATTACAGCAGCAGATCCTGACTTTAAGCGAAAAACTGGATGCCATTTGTCAAGTGATTGAGCAACTTGATGCTAAAGTCACTCGAACTTTCTCAGAGTGTTCTATAGCAAATACACAAACAAAGGATAATTATCAGGAAAATGGTGCGGCTGGAGGCTATCAGCTCAGACGTATCAGTTTAAATCCAGAAATGGAACACAAGGATGTATTAACAGATGGTATTTATCTAGATATGCATCGTCAAAGTGGAGATAACATAACACCAGAAATTCAAATACAACGACTAACAGCGCAGTTAACAGCAGCATACAATCGCATTGCTGCCTTGGAAGAACAATTACTTAGAGAAAGAATTCATTAAATTTAACCTGAGTTCAACGAATTAAAAAATGCCTGGAGGTATGGAAGTCAAGCCTTTAGGCTCAGTATCAAGTGATGGTTTTGTGGGCATATATTTAAGTATAAGCAACTAATCTAGCTATCAAATTGATGAAAAGCAAAACACACTATTACGTAAATATATGTAATAGTGTGATGTGTACTACCGTAAGCTTTTAGTGCATTCCTCACTATGAAAAAAATGGAAGTTTTTAAGAAAGTGCAGAGAGATGCAAATTCCTGACAAATTTAATTCCTTATGAATTAATGAAATGCTGTACTTAGCCGTTCAAGCTGAGATTCAATAGCTGCTAAAAGTTTATCTTGCTGCCAATTTTGGCTAAGATGGGCGGCTATGCAAGCTGCCCCAGCACCCATGCCTTCTTTCACAAAGCCCTGCTCATAAGCTCTCAGTTGAGGATAACGAGAATCAGCAAAGCTGAGACCGGTTGCTAATAGGGGAGGAGTTCTTCCACTCTGAATCAAGTTGCCTTTTTCTAAGCTGAGGGCTAAGTCAACTGTAGCGCCGGTAGGATCTTCTGCTACCCAACGAGTTGTGCCTATAACTACTGCTTCTGGTTGCCATGATAAGGCATAAGCTTGAGCGATCGCACTCATCAGAGCATAAACCGCCAGCATTTGCGTCCCACCGGCAAGCATTACACCACAACTACGACTAGCTGCGATCGCCATCCCAGCTACCACCACCTGCATGGGATCGCCCACGGCAGCGACGATTTTTAGAGGATCTGAAGTCATGATTTGAGATTGAAATATCTCATCCTGCTCACTGCCCCCCATTATCTTCTCTAGCCCTGCTTGCACTAGTGCCCACTTTTGTCCGTGGTTACAAATAGGGTGGCTACTGTTAACTTTTCCAGCAGCATCTATACCCAAAGCAGTTAAGATTGCCAGGGCAGTTGTAGTACCTCCGACGACGCATTCACCAAAAATCACATAACTCTGTTGCATATTGGCAGCAAGGCGTTCTCCCCAAAGTAGCCCTTGTTTAAACAAGTGGTGTACCGTTGTAATTTCCATAGCAGCGCCTCCACTTAAACACTTAGCAGAAGCGCCACCCAAGTTAATTAATGGCACAGCCGGAGGGTGGGGTAAACCAGCATTAAACAAATTAACTGGTATCTTTAGCGACTCAAAGACAGCGCGAGAAATCAGCACCGGTGAAGCCCCAGCCGCTAATGGTGGTAAGGGATATTGGGGCTTATGTTCTGGGCCGTAGTACAAAAACTCGGCATCGGCACAAGCGGTATATTTCCGATCCTCTGGAGTACGACCGGCTGCTGAAATCCCTGGAATTAAACAAGTTTCAGTAAATCCTAAAACACATACAAATGCGGGCAGACAACCACGATATCGTCGTAGCCATTCTTCACCTTGTTCTTTTTGGGTATAAATACGAATTTGGGAATTGGGCATTGGGAATTAGTTAGGACTAATTATTTAACCAAGGACAAATGACTAACCCTCATAATCCATGAGGACTTGTACCCAGCGTGGTGGACGGGGAATGGGGTTGCCCAGGCGGTCAAAAAGAAACCATGCTGCGAGGTGTACCACAAAAAGGTAGATAAAGTTGTTGAGTAAAATTAGAGCGATCGCTCCCACTTGAATCAAAAACACGCTGGGACTCGCCAATAAACTCAGCTTCAAAAATACCCACTCAATGAACTCAGTCACTTGGGTAATCACATAAATCCACAGGTCTTCACCCGACAAAACAGACAGCAACCACAGTCTAAAAAAGACCCCTAAAGTACCCAACAGCGTACCCAAGGTAATAGAAACAATCCAGGGAACACGACGACGATACCATGTCGCTCCCAAAAGCACGCCCATAAACCCGTAGGGCATGACAAACAGCAAACTACGGGCTGGCCCCATTAGTACAGTCAGCAGTAACCCAGAAGTGAGTGCTGCCATCCATGCCGCACGCTTGCCCCAACGCAGATAAACTAGAGCGATGGGAACCGGAAAAAATATCCGTAAAACTGGGCCCAAGGGAAAATAGAAATTAATAAACCAAATTAAGCTAGCAGTACTGGCTAAAAATGCCGTTTCTACCATCCTCAACGGCGCATCAGCCTTGAGTTGAGGAGGCATTAACTGTTGTTCTTTGTTTAACCAATGATTGTGGGGAGTTGAAGATTCAGTTGATGGTTCTTCCTCCGGTTCATCTGGCAGAGAATCTAAAATACTCATATTTGACAAGTTCTTAAACTATCATTCTTTCCAAAGCTGACAAATCGGGAATACAAATAGTGTCTTGATCCCGTTTAATCAAGCCTTTTTTTTCTAACCTTGTCAATACTCGTGTCACAGTTTCCCGTGCCAGTCCGCTCAAACTACTCAATTCTCGATGAGGTAAATTGGGGATTTCGGTTCCTGTTTGCCCTTTTTTTCCCTGTCCCTCTGCCAAAAATAGCAACGTATCTGCCACTCGTGACTGGCTATCAGATTCCCGCAACCGCAATCGGCGATTTACTTGCCGCAAACGCCGTGCCATTAATTGCGCCAATCGAACTCCAGCCAAGGGTTCTATCTGAAGTAATTTGACAAAATCCTGGGCAGGCATACTGCCAATTACTGTTGGGGCTAAGGTAATCACATCTGTGGAGCGAGGAACTTCATCTAGCGCCGCCATTTCACCAAACAATTCCCCTTTACCAAGAATATTCAGCGTTACCTCTTTTCCTTCCAGATTGTAAGTGCGGATTTTGACCCATCCGTCCATAATAAAATACACAGAACCACCCCAGTCATTTTCTAGCAGAATTACCTGATTGGCTGGGTGAGTGCGGGTAACAAGATGGATAAGGGCTGATTCCACAGCAGGTTCTGGCAACCCTTGAAAAAAGGGAGCGGAGGTGATCATCCAGGGATTAGCCTGTGCTTGCAAGCTATATCGGTCTTCCATTACGACATTTTTATTGAAGCTGCTATGTACACACAACAAACAAGAGCGCCATTTCTAGCCTTAGTCATCAAAGCACAGCTCCCTATTAAAAGAGAAAACTAAACTATGCTACATAAGAATACGACAAGAACCTTTTTCTAAATAATCTTTACCTATAAGTTTAAACGGGGTAAAAGTTTTGCAAAAAGTAGTTTATAGCCGGCAGTTGTATTGCTCAAGTGCTAGCTGCACTGCAAACTTGATTAGATGAACTACCACACACCAACCGCTAGGCGGTGTGGTCAGGGCTTCTCAATTAATCACGAATAGCCAAGAGAACATCATAGTCCTATTGTCTTGCATTCCCTCCAAGGGTGGGAGTCATGATTCTCAAGACTCAAATAAATCTTTCTTTTGCGACGTGTAGCTATGAGCTTGATTTTCGCTTACGGCATTGATATCAAGATGTACAATTATACCAGAAAAAGAGTTTGTTTCCCCATGTCCATTTTCAAAAATGGGCAACCAATCAGCGGCAAAACAAAGCTTCTTAAACAAACGCTGACTGAAGATTGCCACGACTCCCAGTAATCCATAACATAATGACAGTCACAAGTCCAAATAGAAGCTTTTGCCACTCAAAACTTCTCAGATGGGAGCTTACTTCCCCACAGGGGTACGGTGACTGTAAATTAATTGTCATATTAGTTGACATACGTTTTTAGGTAAGGTAATAAAAGTGATTTCCAGTGCAGATGAAATTCAAAAGCTGATCGCAGACATTGACAACTTACTTGCCAGTGGTGGCAAGCGCTTGTCTAGATTTCTGCCTGGTCAGGGGCAGGAACCTAAAGAAGTTTTAGAACGAATTCGCAACTTCTTGGTGAGGCTCCAAGAAAAAGAAGCATTAGAGAGCGATATCCCAAATAATTCTTCCGAAGAACCGCGTTCGCCCTTGGCGTTGGCGGAGTCATCGCCTTTATTAACAAAATTTATTGAGCGAGGTTATAACCAGTATCCCCTACCGCCGCTCGAATCCCATCAGGAAAAGAGTCCTGTTGCAGCCGAACAATTAAAAAGTGAATTTTCGAGCTTGATTAAGCCATTGCGATCGGAATTAGAAGGGCTATTGCAAGAGCGAGCCGCTCTCATGCAAGAAATTAGGCAACTAGAGCAAAGGCGATTGCAAAACTACTCCTTAGCGCAACAGTTGACAAACCAAGATCAAATGATTACCGAGTTTTTACAGGTACTCATGAATCGGCTGGTGCCAACTGTAACGCCACTGTTAGCACAACCTGGGGAAAATTCCGTTATTTCTCCAGAAGCAACTAATCACGCAACCTCTGCAACTCAACCTTTATTAGAATCAGTAGACCGTGTGGAGCAGTTAACCCAGCTAGCCAGGGAGTTGGATCAACGCCTATTATCACTAGATGGAACTGTGAATGTAGTCTTTGAGGCACTACAGCGCAATATTAATACTTATTACGAATCACTGTCGCAAGCACTGGCAAGAATGCATAGCAAGGGAATGCAAGGCGAACAGTTGATGGGCAGCTTTCTCAACAATTTGACCCAGCATTTACAGCAACAATCCCCTATTTCCCCGCCATCTTTGCTGAGGGTAGAATCTGATATATCACCATCATTGCCTGAACCAACCGAGATTGCTGCTGAAGTTGCATCTCAACCCCTGGAGGCAATCCTGCCAGAAACTTCATCTCCACTCACAATAAATTCTGAGCAACAGAATACTACTCTCACAGAGGATCTAGATGCAGTGCTGTTGCAGCTTGGTATAGAATCGTCTCAATCTTCCGAAAACGTGACCGAATTATCGCAAGATATTTCTGCATTAGTTGGTGATGAAGTAGACCAACTTTACGCCAGTTTATTTGGTATTGGTGATGTTAATAACCCAAGTCTTGATGTATCGATAAATGACTTATCTGCTTCCACAGCCTCCCAATCAACATTAGAAATCGCTGAGAGTCCATCTGTCCCTCAAAACGTTGATTCTGCGGTTGTGACACCAGATACAAGTATTTCAGCTCAAGAGACTTTAGTAGAAGCCACAGATTCATTATCAAAGCCACAGGAAGAACTATTTTTTGAAGAGGATACTGACCTAGATTTGCCTTTGAGCTTTTCTACACCACAAACAGATAGTTTCCCCACCCAACTAGACACTCAGCCAGCTAGTTTTTTTGAAGAGGATACTGAACTAGATTTGCCTCTGAGTTTTTCTACACCACAAACAGACAGTTCCCTCACGCAACTAGACACTCAGCCAGCTAGTTTTTTTGCAGAGGATACTGAGCTAGATTCGCCTCTGAGTTTTTCTACACCACAAACAGATAGTTCCCCCACGCAACTAGACACTCAGCCAGCTAGTGTTGATACAATTAATACCCTAACGGATCTATTGACTGATGCAGGTAGTGAACAGGAATTGCTGGAAATATCATCCTTTTTGGATAATGGCACAAGTACAGCACCAGTTACTCCGAAAGCAGCAGAAATTGCTTTGGCATACTCTTACGGGGAAGCAAGCTACGCGCAGCCTCTCGTAGAGCAGCCCACCGAAGGTATCGCTCCACCGGGAATATTGAGCAATAATGATCCGCCAGACCCTTTTTTAGATAACTACATTGCTGCTTCATCACAAGAAAACCTGCTTTCTGTTGAGTTAAACCAGACTCCAGTTGTACCTGATATTTCTTTAGATGAAGAACAGTTGCAGCAATTAGATCGAGATTTGGCTAATTTTGATCGGCAGCTAAATTCTGATTCGCAGCCAGCTACCAATTCGGATATTGTCTCAGAACTAATTGATAAAACTCAAGACACAATCCCTACAATTTACCCTGAGCTGCAAACAGAAAATACCTCAATTACGGGTTTATCAAGTTTGACAGTTACCCAGCTAGAAACTGAAGAAAAACAGGAAATCACAACTCCTATTCAAGACAGTTCTTTATCTTCAATTTCCAACTCCATCAATAATCCAGAAGTTTCGCTCAATGTTCTAGAACCAGTTTGGTATTTAGGAATTGATTTAGGTACAACCGGAATTTCTGCCGCATTATTAAATCGCTCGACTTTTGTTGTACATCCTATTTACTGGTCAGCAGAAAATCCGCCGGGAACAAGTTCTTTCCAGGAATCATTTCGTTTGCCAACAGAGGTTTATCTTCCTACAGCTTCTATACCCCAGGGTGAAAGTGAAAATATAGAACATGAGCAAACAGCACCTGCGGCTGTTGCTCAAGATAAAGCACCTGACCACTCGGTTACTCCTACAACACGTAAATCAACAGCAGATTCGACAACAAATAACCTCTACTCCGCACAGTTGAAGCCCTATTTACAAGTAGCTATTCCCTATAAGAGGGAACGGCAAAAATGGGAACCTGTTTTACAATTAAATGAATTTTCGGCAGGGCCTTTAATTTGGGTTGTGCGATCGCTCTCTAAACTACTATTAACCCTAAAATCCGAAAAAACTTGTACCACCCCTAGTTTAATGGCTGCTGCTGTTGGGATCGGCGAACAAGATTTTCCGCAGATTATCAATAATATTGCTGGTGTGATTTGCACCTGTCCATCTAGCTGGTCGGAACAATATCGCTTTAACGTGCGGGAAGCTTTACTGACCAGCAAACTCATCCAACATCCGCAGCAAGTCTTTTTTGTCGAAGAAGCGATCGCTAGTTTACTCCCAGAACTCGATGCTGCTAACGGTGAGCAAGTAAAATTAAGTAATCGTCAAGGTTCTCAGCCGGCAAAAACCAGCGAACATCCGATTGTTGGTAACACTCTGGTAATAAACATTGGGACAACTGCCACAGAAATGTTGCTAGTTGATGTTCCAGAAAGCTTACCACAATTGGCATACAATGATTTCATGCTCCATAGTTTTGCTTATGCTGGCAAGGGAATTGAACAAGATATTATTTGCCAGTTGCTATTACCACCTAAATCTCGGCAATCACGCTCAGAAACACCAAGCGAGCGCAAAACTACCAGCAGTAATCCTTGGCAATGGCAACCGTCAATTCCCGGTTTAGACCAAATGCGTTGGCAGAGTTTAGGGTTAGAAGAATTAGAACTACCGAGAGTCGGAGAACCAGATATTACCGCGCGGATTCGCCTCCAGCAGCGTCTAGAAAGTTCTCTACTGGGACAGGCGGTATTAGATGCGGCACTAGCTCTGAAGCTGATTTTGCAGCACCAAGAATCTTTTACCCTGGAATTAGCCGATCAGCAGTGGATTTTGCAGCGACGAGACTTAGAAAGCCAGGTATTTATCCCCTTTGTGCGCCGCCTGAACCGAGAACTCAACAAATTATTGGTAGCTCGTGGTATCCCGACAGAATCTATTAATCAAGCTATCCTGACTGGTGGTGTGGCTTGTGTTGGGACAGTAAACCGTTGGTTAAAGCAGAAACTCCCCAGCACCAAGATTATTCAAGATTTATATCTCGGCGAAAATGGCGCTCCTAATTGCAGTCGGGTTGCTTATGGTTTAGCGATGCTGCCTTTACATCCCCAGATATTAGATATACCCAGACAACAGTACACTGATTATTTCTTATTTACAGAATTGCTGCGGCTGCTACCAGACCGGCCTTTATCTTTCGGTGAAGTTATCCAGTTATTTGAGAGTCGCGGGATCAATACTCGCACTTGTCAGCAACGCCTGCTAGCTTTTTTGGAAGGTGAACTGCCTTCAGGATTGATACCTTCAGTTATAGATTCAACTTGGCTAACCCAGAGTTCACAAGAAAATCCTGACTATCAGGCGATCGCCACAGCACCACTTTTTGAAAAACAAGGGAGCCTCACCTATCGTCCCAATTCTCAACAACTGTTGCATTTGCGTCGCTATCTAGATGCTATCAAGGCTAGTAATCAGCAATCATTAGAGGAACCATATACAGTGAATTTCGCCTTAGAGGTTCATTCTTGAGACCAGTACATCCCTTAGAAATAAGGATACTATTCAAAATTCAAAATGCTTGTAACTATTAAATCTGAGCTTGCTCCAGAACAACGGGATATTGTCTCAAGCCTGACCAAGCCTGATTTTATGTAGTTTCACAAAGGGTTATTATTATGTCATAAGCATTTTGAATTTTGCAAAGTACTACTAGTACTTAAGTATGGTAATTTTTTTGATGTATAACATTAACAATAGCTGTTTTAATTAGATGGATAGAAATATTGTAAATTTACAATCTATGACTTCAATTGGAAGATTCTGTAAACTTTGGGTTTTCGGTTTTTATATTGTTTAATTTTTGTGTATATTAACACTCGGTGGTAAAGACAAGAGCAGTAAAATTGTCTATCAATCATCTCCGTGTCTACACTACTAATGCCAAAATTCCTGTTATAAAATAAGTTAGACCTTGTGAATAATCTTTCTCTTTATTCAGTTAATTGTTCGCAACAGCCTTTACACCCTTCAACTTTAAGCCTAAGAAAACGGTTAATTGACATTGTTGGAGCTATTGTGGGGCTAATAATCACGTTTCTGGTAGCAATTCCTGTGGCGATTGCTACCTTTATTCATGAGCCAAGTCCAATATTTTATTCTCAAATTCGCTGTGGTTTGAACGGAAAAACTTTTCGCATCTGGAAATTCCGCTCCATGATCGTAGATGCCGATAAAGTCAAGCATTTGGTTAAAAACCAAGCCAAAGGTCACATCTTTAAATCTGTTGACGATCCTCGCATTACTCCTATGGGTAAATTTTTGCGGCGTACCAGTTTAGATGAATTTCCCCAATTTTGGAATGTCTTGGTAGGGGATATGAGTTTAGTTGGTACTCGTCCACCCACTCCTGATGAAGTCAGCAATTACGATCCACATCACTGGGATAGATTACGAGTCAAACCAGGCATTACCGGAGAATGGCAGGCTAATGGTCGTTCGAGTATTACAGACTTTGAAACCATTGTCAAAATGGATATAGATTATCAACGCAAGTGGTCTGTAAGTTATGACCTAAGTCTGATTATTAAAACTATCTCGGTAGTATTGAAAAAAACTGGTGCTTATTGAATAAGTCATTAGTTTTTCTCTTGTGTTCCCTTATCTCCATTTCTTATTCAACCCTTAACACCGCTACCCGTTTCTGTGGGTACAATGTAACGTTGTAAAAATAAAAATAGTAATAATACTGGAGCGATCGCAATTACTGAGCCAGCAGCTACCAACCGCCAGTCAAGAGAAAATGTCCCTGCTAGCTTTGCGACTCCCAAAGGAAGAGTGTATAAATTTTCGTCTTGGATGACAATTAAAGGCCATAAAAAGTCACTCCAAGCACCAATGAATACGAAAATAGCTAAAGTTACTAATGCTGGGCGAACTGCTGGTAACATCACATGCCACCACAAACCTAACTCCGAACTGCCATCCATTCGGGCGGCTTCTTCTATCTCTTTGGGGACACTCATGAAAGCTTGACGCAACAGAAAAATACCAAAGGCAGAAGCCAAACTCGGAAAAATCATTCCTAAATAACTATTTCTCAAACCCAACTGGACTGTCAAAATATAGAGGGGAATCATCACGATTTGGAAGGGAATCATAATCGTGGAGACAATCGCCACAAAAATCCAGTCTCGCCCCACAAATGACAATCTTGCCAAGGGATAGGCAGCTAAAGCGCAAAACAGTAGATTTAAGCCAACAGTCAGCACTGATACTAAAGTGCTGTTATACAGGTATTGTCCAAAAGGTAGAGAGTTCCACACACTAAAGAAGTTACCTAGTGTAGGTTGACTGGGCAATAGCTGTGGCGGCGACTGTAAGATATTTTCCGTCGGCGATTTTAAGGCTGTACTAATTAGCCATAGTAAAGGAAAGAGCATTACCAATGCGATCGCTCCCAATAGCGCATACATTAGCAGATTTTGCGATCGTGATTTGTTCCAGTTCAGCATTTGATTAATAACCTAAATACTCTAAACCTACTATTTTGCGATATTAAAACATGAATTTAGAACTTGATTGTGCTTAGGGGCTTTACAATAACAAAATTCAATAACTCGGAATCTAAATTCATATAGATGTAGAGACGTAAATGCTTACGCCTCTACAATAGTTTTGGTTGCAAAACTTATAATTTTGATACATCAAATTAGGAACACCAAAAGTCGTATCTAATCAAGTAGGCTTATAGCCTATTATCCTACAGTTTTAAATCAAATTATAGTGGTTAATCTTCAACCGCTACATAAGGTTGTGGTTCCCGCAATCGTTGGGCAATTTGTTCTCGTCGATACTTTGCAAGTTCGCTGTAAAGCCTCTTGCGAGAGAGATTTACACTTCCAACAGGCTCATGGTCTAGGAGTGTATGCCAAGGGGAAAACAACATACCCTCATCTAAACGTTTGCGTTCTTCAAAGTCAAATTTCTGACTAAAAATGCGAACAGTTGCAACTTTAATAAACGGTGAATCTGCTTCTTGCCATTCTTTAACGTGGTCTTCAATCGGCGTTTTTTCATCATCTACATAAAACTGAATTAGGAAGTCAAAAGAAGCTTCTCTACCTTCTTCCGTTAAATATTTGACTATTGCTTCCCGGAGGTAATTTTCTGATTCGGGAAGTGTTTCTGGCGGTTGTTCAGGCTGTTGAGATTTGACAGACAATCTGACAATGCGATTCCCAAACTTAAACGGAGCCATACTCCAATATTGAATTAAAAGCGGATTTCCTACTTTCTGGCTGCCAATCTTTTGCAAGATTGCAAAAGCGTAACCAAGCTCCTGGATGCGCTCTGAGCTAAGTTGTCCGCTACCTGCCCTCGATAGATCGGCGTAATCACGAACATCTTTGGTCAAGAAAATAGGATAATTGTTGAGTATAAAATCTTGAGTTTTTTCTTCATCATCCAGCACTTTTTGCCCGTCTACATTCATCACCTTGATGGCAATACCGCGAACATCCGGCTGGCTATCGGAGTGGAATTTACCACGCTTTTCAGGCGAACCACCACTAGAGAAACGAATCCACGCAGGATAGGTTTGGGGCTTTTTGTACAAACCTACTCTCAAGTCTTCAGGAAGATTGGGTTCAATAATAAACTCTCCTCCAAGCAGTCCATGACTTTTACTATGAATTTGGCGGAGGTCTGGGCCTGTTTTTTGTTGAGCTTGGAGGCTAGTTGCTATTATCTCGTCAATTATTGCTTCCTGGTCAGTGGTAGATGACGTTGGATTAGTCATAAATATTTGATGATGTGTCTTCATCATCCTGAATGCTTCAACCTTTCTGAGTCAATCCGGTTTCCGTAAAAATAGCTTGTAGTGGTTTATCCCAAGGTTCAATAGGTATTAGGGATAAATAGGCGAAATCAAAGACAATTCCGATAGTCGGCTTTGTCTGCCACTGCGGTAAACTGAGCAAGCGATCGTAATATCCGCCACCATAGCCCAGGCGATATCCTTGATAGTCACAAGCTACACTGGGGACAAGAATCAAATCCACTTCGGCAGCATCTAAGATTGGAGCGTCAGGGTGCGGTTCGGTAATGCCATAAGTGCCACTTTGAATAGAATCTTTAGGTGTCCAAATATGCCAACACAAGGATTTATCAACGCAGCGAGGAAATCCCCAACGGTATTTGGTATTTGCAAATAGTGGACTGAGGTCAGGTTCTTGGCGAAAGCTAAAATACGCAAGTATTGTTTTTGCTTGGGTAAATAAAGTAGAGTTTTGTAAATGAAAGCATAAGCGATCGCTTTTTTCTCTCCATTCTCTAACGGATATTGATTGGCGTGTTTTCAGTAGAGTGCGGCGTAGTTCTGCTTTATTTAGTTGATGATTAACTTTGTCCATGAAAATTTATAGCCTCAAACAAATAAGCTGGGCATCGCCCAGCTTATAACACCCGACATTCACTAATACATTGTTATGCGGCGTGTTGACGATACCACTCAATGGTATTCTTTAACCCTTCCTCAAAGCCCACCTGAGCTGTGAAATTAAAGGCTTGCTTTGCCCGTTCAGTATCCAAACAACGGCGGGGTTGACCATTAGGCTTGTCAGTTTGCCAAACAATTTCACCCTTAAACTCCATCAATTCGCAGATTAGAGTTATTAAATCAAGAATGGAGATTTCATAACCTGTTCCCAAGTTAACTGGTTCTGATTCGTTATAGGATTGAGTTCCCATAACAATCCCCCGTGCTGCATCTTCTGAATACAGAAACTCGCGGGTGGGACTGCCATCACCCCAAACTGGGAGTTGCTTTTCTCCTTGAATTTGGGCTTCGTGAACTTTGCGAATTAACGCTGGAATAACGTGGGAACTTCCGGGGTCAAAGTTATCTTCTGGACCATATAAATTAACTGGCAGTAGGTAAATTCCATTAAAATCGTATTGCTGGCGGTAAGATTGCAATTGAACTAAAAGCGCTTTTTTCGCAATTCCGTAGGGAGCATTAGTTTCCTCTGGGTAGCCATTCCAAAGATCGTCTTCTTTAAATGGCACTGGGGTAAATTTAGGATAGGCGCAGATAGTGCCAACACAAACAAATTTTTCTACTCCAGCTTGATAGGCAGCGTGAATCAGGTGCGTACCCATGATCAAGTTATCGTAGAACAACTCTGCGGGTTTTTCGCGGTTTAGACCGATGCCACCCACATGAGCTGCTAAGTGGATAATTATGTCTTGCTGGTCAACTGCCCGTTGGCTATTTTCCCAGACACGCAGATCGCAATCGTGCGATCGCACTATTGTAATCTTCTCACGATCAGCCCCTGCTTTACACAGTTGATCTATCACCTGACGACCTAGAAACCCCGACCCACCAGTGACGAGAATTCGTTGATTTTTTAGTTCTAAGGCGGTCATATTTTTATCCTCTGTGGTGCAAATCAGAAGTGCAAAGCGCCTAGTTCTTGACGAACAGTGGCAATATCCAATGGAAATTGCGAACCTTTTCCATTGGGTGAAGTATGACCCAATGCTTGTAAGTCTGCTTCTACCATTAAGGAAACTAATTCTTCAAAGGTTACTGATGTTTTCCAGCCCAGCTGCTGGCGTGCTTTCGTAGCATCGCCAATCAACAAATCTACCTCAGATGGACGGAGGTAACGCTCATCAAACTCTACATAATCTTGCCAATTGAGATTTACGTAACTAAATGCTAGTTCCAAAAATTCTCGCACTGAATGGGTTTCACCAGTAGCAATTACATAATCTTCTGGCTGGTCTTGCTGTAACATCAACCACATTGCTTTCACGTAATCCTTCGCGTAGCCCCAATCTCGCTTAGAGTCTAGATTACCCATGTAAATCTTTTTCTGCTTACCAGCAACTATACCAGCAACTGCTCTAGTAATTTTGCGGGTTACAAAGGTTTCACCACGTCTTGGTGACTCGTGGTTAAAAAGAATGCCGTTGCAAGCAAACAAATCGTAAGACTCACGATAATTTACAGTTTGCCAGTGAGCGTAAACTTTTGCACAGGCGTAAGGACTGCGGGGATAAAAGGGCGTTGTTTCACTTTGGGGTATTGCTTGTACTAAACCATACATTTCGGAAGAACCCGCCTGGTAAAATCGCACCTGAATTCCAGTCCGGTGTTGGTAGTCTCGAATTGCTTCCAACAGACGCAGCGTCCCCATTCCTACAGCATCCACTGTATATTCTGGTGAATCAAAGCTTACTCTGACATGGGATTGAGCGCCGAGGTTGTAAATCTCTACTGGTTTGACTTCTTCTAAAATACGCCGCAACGTCGTACCATCAGTCAAGTCACCATAGTGAAGAAACAACCGCACTCCCTGTTTGTGAGGGTCTTCGTAAATGTGATCGATGCGGTCTGTGTTGAAAGTAGAAGTCCGGCGAATGATGCCATGAACCTCATAACCTTGTTCCAGTAAAAACTCACTTAGATATGAACCATCTTGACCAGTGATACCAGTAATCAACGCTCGCTTCTGTTGCGTCATGCTCAATTATCCCTGTATATGTATTAAAAAGTTACAGCCAATCTGATACAACCTAGCAGTTAATCGCTAAATTGCCTAACGGGAAACCTACGAGTTCTTGTTGTTATGAGACTTTTTCCCGTAAATAAATATACTTAATAAAAAGTAATTTAACACCTAAGTTAAACCTTAGATAGACCAAGATTTTTTTAAGTATCTATATTTTTCTTTTACCAGATATATCAAGATTCTTTTTGTGTACGTTATTTTTTTGTCAAAATTTCATATATATCTGGTTTTGTGAAGACTGAATAAAATAGATATTTGAAATTAGAATTTTAGGGGCATTAACTGCCCCACAGAATCGCCCCTAAGTATTGACTCAGTATGCCCCGTTATTTTTGGGTAGAATAACTACATCAACAGTTTTCAAGATGATCCATAAATCAAGCCAGAAATTCCTAAATTTGACATAATGCAGGTCTATTTGGACTCGCCGAGGGTAGGGAATGTCATTACGCCCGGATACCTGCCACAAACCAGTGATTCCTGGACGGATTGTTAAAATCTCATCAATATGACAACCGTATTTTGGTAGTTCTTCTGCTACTAAGGGCCGGGGGCCGACTACACTCATGTCCCCTTTTAAAACGTTCCAGAACTGGGGAAATTCGTCTAAGCTAGTAATTCGCAAAAATTGACCAATTTTGGTAATCCGGGGGTCTTGTTTGAGCTTAAAACTGCTTTCAAATTCTTGTCGCAATTCGGGCGATGTTTCCATCATTTGCATGAGGATTTCGTCTGCATTGCTTACCATTGTTCGGAATTTAATACAATTAAACGCTTTGTAATTTTTTCCTACCCGTTCCTGGACATAAAATATTGGACCTTCTGAGCTAAAGGCAATCAGCAAGGCCAAAATTAAGTAGACGGGGAAGAACAAAATCAATACCGACAGCGAAAACACTATATCGAACAGTCGTTTTGCAAACTCTCCGTTTAAACCCTGAAAAGATAAACCTTTGGGTTTAACTTTTGGCGTCTTTGTTTTTTGACCGCGTTTTAAGAAAGTACGCGTAGACGCTCTAGTGTCTTGCCGTACGCCTCGCTTGCCGGAGAGGAGTGAGCTCTGGGCAGTCATCATACTCCTTAATAATCCACACCACACATAGTCCCAATATTAAAGCCAAAATGATGTGCTTCTGGGGAAAATTGCCAAAAGCCTAAAAAAATAAGACATTAACCAAGACCATCATTCCGAAAACGGTCTTTTTCGTTGCACTTGTTTACAAAATTTAGATAACGATCTGCAAAGATTTGCGGTGAAAACTGCGCGGCGTGCGATCGCATATACTCGGAACTGAACGAACCCTCATACACTTCAAACTTTTCTACTGCCTCCACTAAAGCCGCCTCTGTTTGCGTCTTGAAGAATATACCTGTCCCTGTATCTACACAAGAGCGGATATCTCGCACTGTTTCGAGAGCCCCTCCTGCACCGTAGGCAATTACTGGTGTACCACAGGCTTGTGCTTCCACTAGGGCAATCCCAAAATCTTCACAAGCTGCATACACAAAGGCCTTAGCCCTAGACATATATTTTTTTACCACATTATCGGGTTGCCATCCCAGTATTTGGATATTAGAGTTTGCCATCTCGCGAATCTTATTCATTTCATCTCCTGTACCAATGACTACTAATGGTCGTTTTAGTTGATTAAAAGCCTTGACAATCAACGATATTTGCTTGTAACTCACTAAGCGGGAAACTGTCAGATAGAAGTCCTCTTTTTCAGACAGAAATGGAAATTCCACGATATTCACGGGTGGGTAAATGACTGTTGCTTCTCGCCGATAGCAACGCCAAATCCGCCGAGCTGTATGTTGCGAGTTAGCAATGAAGTAATCAACGCGATTGGCACTCAATACATCCCACTGGCGCAAACGATGCAATAAATATCGCGTCACCCACCCAGCTAAACCACTACCTAGTTTGCTGTGACGCAGATAATCAAAGGTCAAGTCCCACGCATAGCGCATAGGGCTGTGACAGTAGCAAATATGCATCTGTTCGGGAGTGGTAAGGATTCCTTTGGCAACAGCGTGAGATGAAGACAGAATTACGTCGTAATGCCGCAAATCAAGTTGTTCAATTGCTAAAGGCCACAAAGGCAAGTATTTTTGTATACCATTGCGGGCATAAGGAAAGTTTTGGAGAAACGTCTTGCCAATTTGACGTTTATATAAATAACTTTCTTTATTGCTGGATTCAAAATCGATCAGAGCATACAAATCAGCATTAATGTGATTCAAAATTTCTCGTACAACGAGTTCGGAACCACCGGTGGCTTTGGGTGTCAGCCACTCATGAACCAGAGCATATTTCAAGGGCACAGCTAACTTGAATAAATGGAAGATACAAAGGCCAACTTGATGACGTTAACTGAAAAGTTTCCCCTTGTGATTAATTAATGGGAAGCGCCCCAGATTAGCACATAAGACGCAATTTTTCCGTTAGAGGTTCCAGATGGATGATAACCTCAGATTGGGCATTGGGTATGAGGCATGGGGCATTGGGCATGGGGCATTGGGCACGGGTTATTCGTCCTTGTCTCCCCAATCCCCAGTCCCTAATCCCTAGTCCCTACTCCTGTAACGACAACTGATATGGAAAAGGTGAGTTTATGCGAATTCTAATTATGGGTGGTACTCGGTTCATTGGTGTCTATTTGACTCAACTACTAGTGGAACAAGGACATGAGGTGGTGCTGTTCAATCGTGGAAATCGGGCAGCACCTTCTTTACAGGGAGTAGGACAAATTATAGGCGATCGCACCGACCCTACCCAATTAAAAGCAAAGTTATCACAAGAAAGCTTTGATGTCATTTTTGACAATAATGGGCGGGAACTTACTGATACTCAACCACTTGCAGAGATTTTTCAAGGTCGAGTGCAACATTTTGTGTATATGAGTTCTGCCGGAGTGTATCTCAAATCCGATCAACTACCCCATGTCGAAGGAGATTTAGTAGATCCCAAAAGTCGCCATAAGGGTAAGCATGAAACAGAAGCTTATTTGACTCAATTGGGATTGCCCTTTACTTCCATTCGTCCTACTTATATTTACGGGCCTCGTAATTATAATGAGTTAGAAGGGTGGTTTTTTGACAGGATTGTGCGCGATCGCCCGATTCCCATCCCCGGAAATGGTTTGTATATCACCCAGCTAGGTCATGTAAAAGACTTGGCACAAGCAATGACTCAGGTTTTAGGCAATAAACAAGCCGTAGGACAGATTTATAATATCTCTGGCGATCGCTTTGTCACTTTTGATGGTTTAGTCCGTGCTAGTGCTATGGCGGCTGGCAAATCACCCGATGCTGTAAAAATCGTCCATTACGACCCGAAAAAGTTTGATTTCGGCAAACGCAAAGCTTTTCCGATGCGGGTGCAGCATTTCTTTGCTTCAGTGAACAAAGCGCAAACAGAATTAAACTGGCATCCTGAATATGATTTGATTTCTGGGTTACAAGATTCTCTGGAAAATGATTATTTGGCTAATGCAAAAGATAAAGCCGAAGTAGACTTTTCTGTAGATGACGAGATTTTACAAGCTGTTTAGAAACAAGATTCCCGCTTTTTTATCGAAGTCGGGAATCTCAAACTTAGCCAAAAGGAAGAATTTTTTCTTTACCTGGGGAAGACGCAAATCACCGCGTCTTCAGTTTTTACTTGAATTTGAATAAAGTTTTTCCTGTTGCCTATTAGTGAGGGAGACATTTTTTAACGCATTGTTTCAATGCCACTGAAATTAGCTTCTATAAATGGTGTTATTGATTGATAAAATGAACGAGTTGCAATATACACTCCACAATGTTCTAGAAGCCCGTGCCCGTTTGGGTGAAGGCCCCATCTGGGATTCCACTGGTAAACTACTATACTGGGTTGATATTTACAACCATCGAGTGCATCAGTTCAATCCTACTACGGGGGAAAACGGCTTTTTTGATGTCGGAGACGTGGTAGGTGCGATCGCAACAGCAGGTGCAGATAGATTGATTATGTTGCTGCGTCATCACTTGGCATTCCTTAACACTCAGACAGGTGTAGTTACCCCCATTTTGGAAATTGAAGCAAATCTTCCAGATAACCGTCTCAATGATGGTAAATGTGACCCTCAAGGACGTTTCTGGTTTGGTTCAATGTGTTCTATAGAAAAACCTCAAGCTAGCCTTTATCGCTATGACACTGATGGTTCATTGCATTTAATGGAAACGGGATTGACTATTTCTAATGGTTTGGGATGGAGCCCCGATCAAAAGACATTTTACTTAACAGATTCTCCTCAGCAAAAAATATATGCTTACGATTTTGATTCAGTAACCGGAAGCATTACTAATCGTCGGATTTTTGTTGATTTAACTCATGAATCTTTCTATCCAGATGGGTTGACAATAGACAGTGAAGGACATATCTGGTCAGCTATGTGGGATGGATGGTGTGTAATTTGTTTCAATCCCAAGGGTGAAGAGATATTGAGGATAAAGCTACCTGTGCAATTGCCAACTAGCTGTACTTTTGGTGGAGATAATTTGCAAACACTCTACATTACCACTGCTTCCGTTGGACTAAGCCAAGCAGAGATCGAAAAAAGCTTCTACTCTGGTGATTTGTTTGCCCTCCAAACTGATGTTACTGGATTACCTAATTATGATTTTTATAAACTATAGAAATTTTCAGATAAGTAAATTATTGTGCTATGTTTTCTTCTCTCCACTGTGCCACTTGCTGCTTAAGTTCTCTCATATCTAAATAATCGCTAGCAAAAGCTTTTCGTAAAAGTGGATGAGGAATAAATTGATCGTATTTTTGAATTTCCGGTGCTTCTGAAGTACTGAGTAAATCTTCTGAGTTAATTCTTTGCTCACATAATGAAGCAATTTCGGGATAAAGATATTTAAATTTATCTTTGCCTAATTTTATTGTGAAATAATAAGGATTTAATCCGCCGATACTTGTAATTTCCAATGATTCTCGACAGTAGGAATTGAGTAATTTTTCTAAGGTGCGATAAGCAACTGTACCCATCCAGGGAAAAATGCAGCATTTACCTTTTTCTAATTGCACGATATTCTGTTTATCTAATCCAACCTGCTGCACTAATTGGCGAACTTGACATAAACGTTGTAAAGCGTTTTTTTGCAAATAGCTATACTCGATATTTTCAAATAGAACCTGTTGCATTCGTTGCAAAACTTTGGTATGAATAGTGCCACTACTACCACGCCAATAAATACTAGCTTTACCCTCAGCTTGTTTAACAAAAATAGCTTTCTTTTTAAAGTCAACTTCTACAACTTCCCAACTTCTGCCAGCTAAAGCAAATTGATTTCCAACCGCAGGCGGTGTGACGATACTGCCAATTTGTGTTGCACCTTGCTTAACAATATATTCTTGCTGTTCAGCAAAGACAGCATAAAACTGAAATTTTCTTACAATCTTTTCTCCTATTAAACCCAGGATTAATTTACCTTGTTCAGTATGCTGAATATGCCCAATATCAATTAAATAGCGAAGCAATAATTGGAAATCTTCTTTAGAAATAGCAGCAAAGGGTGGCAGACTAAAAATTTGTTTAGCTAAAGCATTAGGTGAAAGTTCTCCTGTTGCTGTTAAAATACTCATTGTCTGATGATAAAGCAAACTCAAAGGATATTTAATCGGTCTGATTGGTTCAATCCATTGCTCCTCTAAATAAAGTTGAATGATAGCGATAGACTGTAACAACTGCCAGGGTATTTGCTCTGGTAGAGAAGCTTCTGATAATAATGGTTTCTCTTCAGCGCAGATAAAGCGCATATCGGCAGCTTCACCTCTCCTGCCACTACGTCCTAAACGCTGTAAAAAGCTAGCTACGGACAAGGGTGATTCTAACTGAATAACTCGATCTAAATGACCAATATCTATACCTAATTCTAAAGTTAGAGTGGCGGCGGTAACTGCTGGACTATTGGGTTCACGCATTGCATTCTCGGCGGCTTGCCGCAAGCTAGCAGATATACTCCCATGATGCACATGATATATATCTGGTAGTCCTTGTTCTATAGCAATTTGTCGCAAAGATGCAATTATAGATTCAGTCCGTGTACGATTATTCGCAAATATCAGACATTTACGAGATTTGCTGAGGTTGAAAATATATTGTTCATAAGCTGTTGCCTCGGATTCATCTACTTCATCAGTAATATAAAAATGTTCTAAAGCTAGTTTTATTTGGCGTTTTATCCCATCAGTTTGAGGTGTAATTACTGGCTTATCTGTTCCTGAACTTAACCAATCTTCAGCTAGTGAGTAATCACTAAGAGTTGCTGACAAACCAATACGGCGCGGTTGTTTTTGCGTTAACTGTGCTAAACGTTGTAATTGGCAAATAATTTGACAGCCGCGTTCTGAACCCATAAAGGTGTGAATCTCATCAATGATGACAAATCTTAAGTCACCAAATAAGCGAAGTAGGTCGTTATTCTTGTTGATTAACAAACTTTCTAAAGATTCTGGTGTAATTTGTAAAATGCCTTGAGGGTTTTTTAAAAGTTTGTTTTTTCGACCTTGAGAAACATCGCCATGCCAGTGCCAAACTGGAATATCTGCTTCTTTGAGTAAGTCGTTGAGGCGCTCAAATTGATCGTTAATTAAAGCTTTGATTGGACTAATATATAATGCGCCTATAGTTGTAGCAGGATTGGTATGTAATAAAGTCAAAATTGGTAGAAAAGCTGCTTCTGTTTTACCGGCAGCAGTTGCAGCAGTGACTAGCAAATGAGCATCGGTGTCAAATATAACTTGACAAGCGGCAATTTGGACTGGTCGTAATTCAGTCCACTGGTGATGATAAATATATTCTTGTATGAAGGGTGCAAGTCGGCTAAAGGCATCGCTCATATTTTTTATGAATAATTAGTGACAGGTAATTAATTGACTACTAAATGATTACTGCTTATTTATTACACCAATAAAGTTGAACTAATATCATACTAAGTAACGTAAACAGTAAAGAACCGCTCATATAGTTTTAGTATTTGATGAACAAGGATATTAATCTCTTAATTAAGTGGTATTTTGGAGTATTTTGTAGATTTTTACTCCTATTGACTCAAGGCAGATTAACATCCGTCAGTCAAAATGAATTAATAGAGGAAAGTATATAATGAGCCAAAAACCATGAATAAGTATAAGGAAATCTTACGTGTCGTCCTTGCCATATCCATCATTGTGGTGGGAGTGACACATTTTGTTGTTCCACAAGAATATGTCAAAATTGTACCGCCACAACTACCCTACCCTTTAGGATTAGTTTATCTCAGTGGCTTTTATGAAATTTTGGGTGGTATCGGCTTATTAGTCCCGCCTGTAAGTCAAGCTGCTGCTTGGGGACTTCTTGCTCTTTTTATTGCTGTTTACCCTGCCAATATTAATATGGCGGTTAATCTGATTAAGATTGAACATATACCAAATTCACCTTGGGTACACGTAGTCAGGCTTCCCTTACAAGCAGTTTTAATTGCTTGGGCTTGGTGGTACACGAAATCTTCTGATTGGGGAAAACAAGCTTCTATCATTCCCAAGTCACTCATTCCTAAAGAACTAAAATTGAAATAAGGGCGTTTTTTTATATCTGAATTATGCGCGTTGCAACTTTGTTTGGGATAACACTCTCGTTAGCAACATGTATTGGAGGAGTTGCTGTTCCGTTGACTCAAGCGGTGCAACTTAGAGATGGCATTGTCTACTTTGTCCAACCGCCGAAGCTTGTTGAGGCAACGACTACTTACAAAGATACGAATGTTTGGGGCGCAACTTATTATTTCACGATTAACGTGCCGGAGAATGCTGGAGAACCCCTCCAGAAGGTAACGATCGCACAAAGGGAGGGAACAGAGAACATCCGCTACAATCTTAATGATACCTGCGCCTTTGTCGGAGAGCGCGATCGCAAAGAATCTCGGCTAACACTAGGCCCAGTCACAGACGAACGCGACACACGAACCGTTACTGTGAATTTTGATCCGCCTGTCACTCCCGGACAAACAGTGACAATCGCCCTGCGTCCTGTGAGTAATCCCAGCTTTTCTGGTGTCTACTTACTAGGTGTAACAGCATTCCCGGTAGGCGAGAAATCCCACGGACAATTTCTCGGCTTTGGACGATTTCAGTTTTACAGCAATAGAAGCAACTGGTGGTTTCCATAAATACCACGAGTTTGTGTAGACGAGGTTTCTAACTGCCCATTTCACGTTAAGTTGACTTGTCGGTATACATCGCTTGCAGAAGTTTGGGATAATCTAGAAGATATTTAGTCGGTAGCTTGAAATACCTATGACTAGCAAGGAAGAATAGCGATCGCTCTTTGATACCATTTTCCCAGATTAGATGCAGAATTCTCAGAAGTGGCTTCAGGGTTAACGGAAGTGGTTACAGGGTTAACGGAAGTGGTTACAGGGTTGACGGGAGTGGTTGCAGGGTTGGCAGGAGTGGTTGCAGGGTTGGCAGGAGTGGTTGCAGGGTTAGTTTTTGTTTGGTGCGATCGCTTAATTATAAAAACTCATTACTAGCAAAGCAATCTCTGAGCGTTACTCGCTATGACAAATAAATCTTTTTGTTTTGCTCATAGACGCAAAGAAGACCGCAAAACAACTACTTTTAGTCGGATTAATGATGTAAAAAAAGTTTGCAGAAAGTTGCATTGCGGGATTGGGTAGAAGTAAAAACGCAATCCAAAGTATTCACTTAGCTGGTTCTGGTGGTAAACCGAGCTTGGCACGAAAATCCTCGTCATATTTTGCCTCCTCCCAATTAAAAGCAGATTTAACTTGCTCAGGAGTAAGGTTTATGGCATCGCTGAGGTTGGCACAGATGAGGTTGACACCGTTGAGGAAGGCACTGCTGAGGTGGGCACCCCTGAGGTGGGCACCCCTGAGGTTGGCATCGCTGAGGTTGGCACTGCTGAGGTTGGCACTGCTGAGGTTGGCACCGCTGAAATCTTTTTTAACTAGACTCTCACCAGCTTGGGTCAGTTTTTCAAGTGCTTGAATTCTTGCGTCACTATCCTCCTTTCCTCTAGCAGCATCAACAGTTTGCCAAAATTGGTTTATCCTAATCTGTTTCTCAATAACTATGCCCACAGATACTGATAAACCCAGCGGGATAATTAAGAAAAAAGCAATTGACTGAAAGCGATTATTCCGTCTTTGTCTGATACTTGCTTGAATAAACTCAATAGCTAGGTCAGATAATTTTAAGTTCTCAGTTTGTTGCTTCTGAAAATCTACTACCTCTCTTAACCGCTTCCCCTGAAAGAGATAATCCTTAACCCTTCGCCTATCTCGCCATTCAATAGCTGCCGCTTCAATTTTCCGCTGTTGTCGCAGTATGTCCCGACTTTCCTCAATCCATTTGCGTAATAGCAACCAATGGCGAATCAGTGCTTCATGTGCCACATCTACCACAGCAATTTGATTAGATAAGGTACTGGTGACAACTAGCTTCTCATCAGCTAACCGTTGAATTATTTTATTAATCAAAGCTTCTGAATGTTGCGAACTAACTAAATCTCGTTGCACAACCTGTCTACGCGTATCTTCTGTTCCTTCTCCCAACTGCGTCAATTCTAAAAAAATCCGCTTTGTTGCTTGCTGTTCTTCAAGTGATAATGACTCATAAACTTGTGTAGCACGTGTTTGCAGGGTTCCCCTGACTCCACCTAGTTTGCTATACATAGTCAGGGTTAACCGTTCTTCAGTTCTTTGCTGCCATAGTTCTGTTAGCGTGTACTGCAACAACGGTAAACTTCCCGGTGAATTTTCTACATCTGCAATCATTTGAGAAACTAATTCCAGTTCTACTGCTAAGTTCATATATTCAGCAGGTTTGATAATTGCTGTTTCTAATTCCTCCCGATTCATCGGTGTTACTGTTACTAAATGCTCTTGAATTTTCTTCGCTAGTCCGCCATACTCTTGTTCCAAACATTTACCAAAGAAATCAGCCCGCATTGTGATTATTAGGCAGAGTTTATTGTCATCCCGTTGCAAAGCACCTAACACACATTCAAAAAACTGCTGTCGTTTTGTAATGTCTTGACATTGAGTAAAAGCTTCCTCAAACTGGTCTACCACTAACACGACGCGCTGAGTTTGTGCAGCAGTAATCAACTGTCCTAAACCAACTGCGCCTTTGGCAATTAATTCTTCAGCTTTTGCTAATTGAGATGCGCGTTCAATATCTGATAAATCTGATTCTACAAATGCCAGTGCTAAATTTTGTAAGGGGTTAATCCCTGGTCGAAATATTTTTAACTGCCAAGTATCGCTACTTGATAACCTACGTCCTAACTTTAATTGATAAAGTAAACCTGCCCTGACAACACTAGATTTACCACTTCCCGATGCTCCCAACACAGCGAGGAAATTACCCGATCGCACTTTTTCTAATAATTCGTCGGTTAACGCTGTTCTGCCATAAAATAAGTTAGCATCTGCTTCTGTGCAATCAAAATAAGACAACCCTTTGTAAGGACAAATAGCTGATATTTTTACTGTGGAGTTAACAACAGAGGAATTCCATTTGCGGGTGAGATTAATTGCTTCACCAGAGTTAGCAAAAATGGGACGCTGGGGGAAGGGGTGATGTTGTTGATTGAGTAAGTCTACTAAGGTGTAGTTACTCACCCAACGGTCTTGTTTTGGTTCCAAACCTTTCAGCAGTGCGGCGGTGAGAACGCTGTGTTGGCTGTTAATCTCTTCAAAAGCAACTTCAAAATCACGAGAAGCCGCAATAAAACACCTGTCTCTACCTTTACCGCGATCGCCTGGATCTGCCTCTGCAAAATTTAGCACTTCCCCGCTATAGCAGCAATCCAAAATTACAATTTGTTGTCTTACCTCACTTTCTTGCAGCAGTCGCCGCAGCCATTGTAGAGATAATCCCCAATTACCCGCATCGGGGTTGACTTCACTCGTCGCTAAAAAGCCTTCCTGAATTCCGATATTTTTCCGCAATCCATGACCAGAAAAATACAGTAGCGCTGTATCTGGCGGCTTCCCATCTGGCTTAAACAATTGGACGATCGCTCTTTCTAACTGAGTTAAACTAACTTTAGTTTGCTTACCAATGCGAATCGTCTGGTTTTCCTTGTCTTTGACTGCTGGTAGCCGCGTTACCTGGAATTCACCATATTGTTGTAAGATTTGAGCGATTGCTTCAGCATCGGCTGCTGGTGCGTTGAGACATTTTAAGCGGTCATACGTATTAATTCCCACCACCAAAGCGTCTCGACTCATCCTGCAAAGCCCTATGATAGTTGTGCCGAATTATTTCCAGCTTCTACAAGAAATTTACCGCATTTTTCGTAAAATTTTGTAGATAAGCAGCACTGGGCTACCCTAGACGCAGTTCTTTTAGGCGAGATTTAATCCTATGACTCAACTCACACCTATTCAGTTAGAAGATGGCACGATTATTTACATTGAAGCCACAAATAATGTAGATGCTCCGCCAGTGATTACCGAAGTTTCCCCAGAGGGAGAGGAAGAAGCACTAATTGATAAGGGATGGAATGCTGACGCTGCACAAAAACAGATAGTCCAAAATTTCCAAGCAATTGAAGGTACAATTCGGGCTTACACTGTTTATTCACTTAATGCTTTTAAGAAAATCCCTGTTGCTAATATTGATAAAGTCACTCTAGAATTTGGCATCAAAGTTGGCGGTGAAGCAGGTATACCTTACGTGACTAAAGGTACGGCTGAAAGCAATCTGAAAATAACGGTAGAGTGTTCATTTCCTGACCAATCGGAAAAGAAAACTCAGCAATCATGAGTGAGAGTATTAACGCAGCCAAAATTTCGATTATTATTCCGGCTATTAATGAAGCGGAGAATATTAAAAAAGCCATTGCTACTACTCAAGGCAGTATAAATATAGAAGTCATTGTAGTCGATGGTGGCTCTAGTGATGATACTGTAGCGATCGCTCAATCTTTAAATGTCAAAGTTATCTCATCATCTCCCGGTCGTGCTGTGCAAATGAATGCGGGTGCTGTAGCGGCTAGTGGGGAGATTGTGCTGTTTCTCCATGCAGATACCTGTTTACCAACTGGGTTTGATGAGATGGTTCGCACGGCACTACAACAGCCTGGGATTGTGGCTGGTGCTTTTAAGTTGCGGATTGATGCGTCACTTTTAAGTTTACGATGGGTGGAGTGGGGAGTGAATGTGCGATCGCATTTTTACCAAATGCCCTATGGCGACCAAGCAATTTTTCTTACCAAAACAGTATTTCAACAAATTGACGGTTTTCCTGAATTGCCTATCATGGAAGACTTTGAACTGGTGCGTCGTTTAAAAGCAAAGGGACGTATTACAATTATTTCCACACCAGTAGTTACTTCAGCGCGTAGATGGTTGCAAAAGGGAGTGTTTAAAACTACGCTACTCAATCAAATAGTAATTATTGCTTATTTACTAGGTGTTTCACCCGCGCGAATTCGTCGCTGGTATCGCCGAGAAAAATTTAAGAAGATTTAAGCTGTTTCTCATGTCAGTAGTATATCTTAGTGGCATCGGATTCGCCGTGTAATACCAATTGCAAAAAATAATGCCACAAATACACCATTTTTTGTAGAGACGCGATTCATCGCGTCTTGACCCAACGATGTGTTGCAATCATTAATTGAATTAGTATAAGTTTCAAAGTTGAGCCTCAGAAGGTCAAAGTCTAGCTTCAAAAGCTCAAATTTATCAAAATGAAAAAGCACTTATTAAATTCCAAACTCAAGCTACTACTGTTAAGTTGCCTGGTTGTAACCTTTATAATTGCCGCTAAACAGTTAAACGTTCAAGGACTTTTACACACCTTAGTCATTTGGGTTGAGAGCCTTGGCATTTTCGGCCCTATTGCCTACATAATCATCTACAACTTAGCAACATTATTATTTATCCCCGGTTCCTTATTAACACTTAAAGGCGGTTGTCTGTTTGGAGTATTTTGGGGGTCAATATATGTGTTAATTGCTGCAATGGTCGGAGCAACTTTAGCTTTTATTATTGGACGCTACCTTTCGCAGGATTGGGTTGCTCGACAAATGGAAAAACATCCTAAATTTAAAGCGATTGATTTAGCAGTTGCCAAAGAGGGATGGAAAATTGTCTTGTTGACTCGTCTTTGTCCCATTTTTCCTTTCAATTTATTAAATTATGCTTTTGGAGTCACACAGGTTTCTCTCAAAGACTATATATTAGGTTCCTTCGGCATTATTCCCGGTACTTTGATGTACGTTTATATTGGTTCGTTAGCTGGTAATCTTGCCATGATTAACACATCTCATCAACCAATTACTCCAGAAACTCAAGTCTGGCAATGGATAATGCGAGTAGTTGGGTTGATTGCTACCGTTGCTGTAACTGTGTATATAACAAAAATTGCTCAGAAAGCATTAGCTCAAAGTGTGGCAGTAAAAGAAATCACAACCCATGAAAAAACTAACAATCATTCAGATATTTAAAAGTATTGAAGCCAGAAACTCCCAAAAGTTTTTTAGCCTAGGATTAATATTATTGATATTGGCGAGTGCTTTCGCATTAAACACAGACGCGGCTTTAGCAGAAGAATCTGCAAATCCAAATTATTTCAATCCTCAAACCATTTTACGGGACTCGTTGCAGTGGATTGATAGCCTGGGTGCCGTGGGAGCCATAGCTTTTATTGCCCTTTACATTATCGCCACCGTCGCTTTCTTCCCAGGTTCTATTCTCACCTTGGGAGCTGGTGTTATCTTTGGAGCAGTTTGGGGTTCTCTCTACGTGTTTATCGGTGCAACCCTTGGCGCTACTGCTGCTTTCCTTGTAGGACGTTATTTAGCAAGGGGCTGGGTTGCTCGGAAAATCGCGGGTAACAAAAAATTTGCCGCCATTGACGAAGCGGTAGGTAGAGAAGGATTAAAAATTGTCCTGTTAACGCGACTATCCCCGATATTTCCTTTCAATTTGCTCAACTATGCCTTTGGTATCACGGGAGTTTCACTGAAAGATTACTTTATCGGCTCCGTGGGCATGATTCCCGGAACTATCATGTACGTTTATATTGGTTCCCTTGCAAGTAATCTTGCCATGATTGGCACTGAAGCTCAACCTACTAACCCGACTTTACAATGGGCAATTCGGATTTTGGGTTTGATTGCGACAGTAGCCGTTACAGTTTATATAACCCGGATTGCACGTAAAGCTTTAGAAGAGGAATTGTAGGTACTCGACTGTGAGCTATTCAACAGCAAATTGCTGTAAATTATCGATTGTTGAAACGTTTATACAGGAAAACTTTAATCGTATCTGTCAATTCCCAAACGGACAAAACAATTCAAAGGCTGTATTTATTATTAAACAAACATAAAAAACAAGAGACTGAGCCACCTAAATTTATCAGGATTATTAATTTTAAATTCCTCCCAAAGGTAGTTGACTTTAGTATTTTCAATTCTTAAAAGAGGTTTCGCCAATGACCAATTCAGATTTAGAGAGAGTCACGGTTCGCCCAACGGATGAGTATAACCAAAAGTTGGTATCTTACGTCCATCCGCCAAACTGGGTTAATCCTCAACCGGCAGATGTTTATGATTTGGTAGTAATTGGGGCTGGTACGGCGGGATTAGTAGTGGCGGCAGGGGCTGCGGGTCTAGATTTGGGTTTAAAAGTGGCGATAATTGAAAAGCATCTCATGGGTGGAGATTGCTTAAATGTTGGTTGCGTACCATCTAAAACTATTATTCGGTCTGCCCGTGTAGTTGGCGAAATCTGGGATGCTAAAAACTTGGGAGTTAATATTCCCCAACATAATATAGATGTTGATTTTCCCAAAGTTATGGCAAGGATGCGGCGGGTAAGGGCTGATATCAGCCCTAACGACTCGGCGGAGCGGTTTCAAAAGTTGGGTGTTGATGTCTTTTTGGGTAGCGGTCGATTTGCGAGTAAAAATACCGTGGAAGTTGGCGGCAAAACCCTGCGATTTAAAAAAGCTGTAATTGCTACTGGCGCAAGAGCCGCACAACTGTCGATTCCGGGGATTGAAAAGGCGGGTTATCTAACGAATGAGACGGTTTTTTCCCTAATTCAACGGCCGGAACGTTTAGCGGTGATTGGTGGCGGCCCCATTGGTTGCGAATTGGCGCAAGCTTTCCGGCGCTTGGGTTCTGAAGTGGTACTTTTCCATAGCGGTTCTCATCTTCTGAATAAAGAAGAAGCTGAAGCTGCTGAAATTCTGCAAAAGGTTTTGATTAGGGAAGGAATTCGCGTGGTGTTGAATTCCAAATTAGAAGAAGTGGTAACTGTTACTGAAGGGAAACGGCTTTACTTTTCTTCTAATGGTCATCGAGATTCGGTGACAGTAGATGAAATTTTAGTCGGTGCGGGGCGATCGCCAAATGTCGAAAATCTAAATTTAGAAGCTGTGGGTGTAGAATACGACAAGCGTCAAGGTGTGAAGGTAAATGATTATCTCCAGACGACCAATCCCAAAATTTATGCAGCTGGCGATATCTGCATGAACTGGAAATTTACCCATGCTGCTGATGCTGCGGCGCGAATTGTGATTAAAAATACGCTGTTCTCTCCCTTTGGCATAGGACGCTCGAAACTCAGCAGTCTGGTGATGCCTTGGGTAACTTATACTGATCCAGAAATTGCCCACGTGGGGATGTACGAACACGAAGCGCAGAAATTGGGTATTGAGGTGACGACAATCAAAATACCTTTTAGTAGTGTAGACCGAGCGATCGCAGATGGTGAAGAATCAGGATTTCTGAAAATCCACCATAAAAAAGGGTCTGATGAAATAATCGGTGCAACTATTGTTGCCAGTCACGCAGGTGAGATGATTTCAGAAGTGACTACAGCAATGGTGAATAAGCTCGGTTTGAGTAAGTTAAGCAGTGTAATTCATCCTTATCCCACTCAAGCCGAAGCTATTAAAAAAGCAGCTGATGCTTATCGCCGCACACTCTTGACATCAAATACCAAAAAATTGCTGGGATTTCTAACAAAGTTATCTTAATAAAAATCAGTGAACAATCGAATAACTGTTCACTGATAATTGATACAGCAGTTTTCAAGTAAATGAGGTATGAAGTACAGGACTCAAAAAATCAGATATAAAAAGTTTACTTCCTTCTTTCTGCCTCCTGCCTCCTGCCTCCTACCTCCTGCTTCCTGCCTCCTTCAAGTCATCTCTAAGCAGGTCGGAAGCGATCAATTTCACCCCCGGTCAAGTTTGCGTAATACAGATTGCCATCTAGTCCAGTGGTGATTTGTGTTGGTAATCCTAGATTTGGCGTGTCTGCTTCGGAAGCAAACCGCTTAACAGAGACAAGTTTGCCCTGGCTATCGAATGTCAAAGCATCGATAGTTCCTTGACTGAAATCACCAACGAATAACGCACCTTGATAGCTTGAGGGGAAAGTATTGCCTGTGTAAAAGTCACCCATAGTAATCGAATTGGAACTAAAATGCTTGTAAGTATAAACTGGTGCTGTAACAGTTTTGCCACTACTATAAAAGTCTTTTGCTGCATCTAGGGTTGCATATTTCGGTTGTTGCAAGCTGACGATGTTGCCTTTTGAATCAAGACCTCCTTCATAGAACGGCCAGCCAAAGTTCGCTCCTGGTTTTCCGATATTGACCTCTTCGTAAGAATCAAAGCCAACATCACCAATCACAGGGGTATTGGTCTTCTTATCAATTGTGAAACGGAAGGGGTTACGCAGACCTAAGTTATAGACCTTGGAACGATTGCTATTGGGATCGCCGTTGTAGAAAGGATTACTTGATAAACCTTGACCAGTAATAGCATTAATATGCAGGATCTTGCCGGACAGATTATCGATATCCTGAACGCGCATTGCTCGCGGATCTATCCCATTGTAAGAAGTCCCGTCTCCTAAGCTCACAAACAGAGAACCATCGGTGCCAAAGCGCACAGCACCAACTGAGTGAGATTCACTATCGTTGGCTATAAAATTCTGGATATTTTGGACTTTATCGAGATTATTGAGATAATCCTGCAAGCTAGTAAACGGCTTACCAGTATCTTTGTTAATAATTCCTGATGGTGCGTAGCCAAGTGAGACATTTGTGCTGTTTCCATCTGGACGGCTAATATTATCCCAAGTGGCATTAGTACCCAATAGCACGAATTGGCTGCCGGCAATGGCAGTAGTGTAATTCGTGTTGGGGTCAGCTGTTACCCGAATTAGCTGTGCAGTCCGATTCCCATTCTGATCGGGATTGTCCAATGTGCTATTGGGATTGTTTTTAGGGTTGTTTGGATTAGTTTCTGGTGGATCGTAAGTATACAAGAGGTAAACATAGTTGTTGCCGGTTGGACTTTTGCCAAAATCTGGATGTACAGCAATGCCTAAAAGACCGCGATCGCGCGTGTCATTTACCTGTCCAGAAATATCGATAAATGGTGTTGCTAATAATTTGCCGTTGTCTAAGACTCGCACCACCCCATTTTTCTGGGCAATGAACATCCGCTTTTGGTCAGCTGTCCAGTCAAAAGCTGTGGGTTGATTCAAACCAGAAGCTACCGTATCTAAAGCAAACTTAGTAGAGTCATTATCAAGAATTGTGATAGTTGTCTGTTGATTAGTTAGTTGGACTCCAACTGCATTACTAAAGTTGAGAGTAAATGTTTCATTTGATTCTTCAACGTTGTCATTAATAATGGGGATAATAATGTTTTGCTGGCTTTGCCCTGCTATAAAACTCAAGGTTCCAGATTTACTTTGGTAGTCAGATCCAGCTTTAGCAGTTCCATCTACTGTTGTGTAGTTCACACTAGCAGCCCCTACAGTGTTACCCCGTGTAGCTGTCACCGTAGCTGTACCGGCACCCTCATTAATTACTGGCGCACTGAAGTCGATGCCAGAGCGATCGTTATCTTGAATCGTAATTCCGAGAGTTCTTTGAAGTCCTAGTGTTGCTCCCCCTGGCTGATCGATAACAAAACTAAAGGTTTCATCTACTTCTATTAATGAATCGTTATTGATCGGAATTGATACCTGTCTGCTGCTTTCACCTGGCGCAAAAATAATTGTTCCAGCGCTTTCGGTGCCATCACTTCCGTAGTCAACTCCTGCTGTGGCAGTACCAGCTATGGTTGCATACTTGATTGAAGATGTGCTGCTTAAATCACCACTCCTGAGCAAAGTTATGGTAGCATTAGCAGCGCCTTCGTTCAGAGTTGTGGAAGATGATCCTAATGTGATTGTGGTCTGAAGAACTGGTGAATACAGTTGTGATTGAGGAATAATTTCTTTGGTCTGAGAAGCACTCGACCAAGCCAACTTGGAAACCGCATTGACGGTATTTTCGAAGTATTCAAGCTTAATATCGTACTTCTGACCTGCAACTAGTGCGATCGAGCCGCTAAATTCAGTGGCAGATTGATTGACAAACTGATTGATGATTTGCTGACCATTTACCCAGAGTCGCACACCATCATCGCTAGTGGTATAGAAGTTGTAAGTCTCGCTGTACTTGGCTTGCACCTGACCTGTCCAACGTGCTGAGAAGGTATCTGGAGCAATGAACGGTTCTGGAGAAGCAAGACCCCAGGCAAAGTTCACTGTCGCATCTGTACGGGTTTGCTTCAGGTTGGTAAAGTCGATGTTGTCGTAGTACTCTGCTTTGAGTCCGTTGCCATTGCCATTAGCACTTTGACTATAAAGTTGTGACTGAGGAATAATTTCTTTGGTTTGAGAAGCACTTGACCAAGCCAGCTTGGAAACGGCAGTGACTGTATTTTCGTAGTATTCAAGTTTAATATCGTACTTTTGACCTGCAACCAGAGCTATTGAGCCAGTGTTTTCTGTAGGTGATTGATCGACAAACTTATCAATGATTTCTTGACCATTGACCCACAGCCGCACACCATCATCAGCCGTGGTATAGAAGTTGTAAGTCTCGCTGTACTTGGCTTGTACCTGACCTGTCCAACGTGCTGAGAAGGTATCTGGAGCAATGGTCGGATCTGGAGAACTAAGACCCCAGTCAAAGTTCACCGTCGCATCGATGCGGGTCTTCTTGAGGTTGGTTAAGTCGATGTTGTCGTAGTACTCTGCTGTGAGTCCGTTGCCATTACCACTAGGAGGTACGTCGCTCTGGCTATAAAGTTGGGACTGAGGAATGATTTCTTTGTTTTGAGAAGCACTTGACCAAGCCAGTTTGGAAACGGCAGTGACGGTATTTTCGAAGTATTCAAGCTTAATATCGTACTTCTGACCTGCAACTAGTGCGATCGAGCCGCTAGATTCAGTGGTAGATTGATTGACAAACTGATTGATGATTTGCTTACCATTCACCCAGAGTCGCACACCATCATCGCTAGTGGTATAGAAGTTGTAAGTCTCGCTGTACTTGGCTTGCACCTGACCTGTCCAACGTGCTGAGAAGGTATCTGGAGCAATGGTCGGATCTGGAGAAGCAAGACCCCAGTCAAAGTTCACTGTCGCATCTGTACGGGTTTGCTTCAGGTTGGTAAAGTCGATGTTGTCGTAGTACTCTGCTTTGAGTCCGTTGCCATTGCCAATCGCAGGTACGTCGCTCTGACTATACAGTTGGGACTGAGGAATGATTTCTTTGGTCTGAGTAGCACTTGACCAAGCCAGTTTGGAAACGGCAGTGACAGTATTTTCGAAGTATTCAAGCTTAATATCGTACTTCTGACCTGCAACCAGAGCGATTGAGCCAGTGTTTTCTGTAGGTGATTGATTGACAAACTTATTAATGATTTGCTGACCATTTACCCAGAGTCGCACACCATCATCGCTAGTGGTATAGAAGTTGTAAGTCTCGCTATACTTGGCCTCTACCTGACCTGTCCAACGTGCTGAGAAGGTATCTGGAGCAATGGACGAATCTGGAGAACTAAGACCCCAGTCAAAGTTCACCGTCGAATCTATGCGGGTTTTCTTTAGGTTGGTGAAGTCGATGTTGTCGTAGTACTCTGCTTTGAGTCCATCTCCCTGAGAAAGCAGACTGGAACTAGCTTGAGAAGAAATACTTGGCAGCAACGGCTTATCTAGGGTTTGTTGTTGTAGAGGTACAACAACTTGATTCTGTAATTCACTCATTGAAATATATGCCTCACAATAGTGCTAGAACTAATTCCATATTTAATGTTGTGGAACTAGTTTGATAATGGGTATTTCCAACAAAAAACGCGTAACTATGCTAAGTAAAAACATATTAAGAAGATAACAGCAAATTGTCTTATTAATATATTTGTTGCATGTAACGTTTTCTCTTAATTGCTGATAAAAACTATTTTTTTATACATGCTCCTTAGCTCATATCCCTTTCTAATGGGCTGGCTATTTGTGTCAACTTCAAAATGAACGTCTATGACCTGATATACCTTTCTATATACTCTTTGAAGGTAGATTATATAGAAAAATGGGTACTATAAGAAATACTAGATATTAATTATCAGAAGGGTAAAATAGTCCTTATAAATTGTTGTTTTTTGTGGCAAGCTTATGATTTTTCTATTAATTCACTTTGGGGAATTTAATTAAAAATTACAAGTAACCTCTCTTGAGAGCTTTTAATCTCACTTATATGGAGTTACATAAAGTTGAAACAAAGCAAAACCCAAGATGTAAGATAAATGCTTAAGTAGTCAAATAATAAATTTTACATACAGATACTTAAGTACTGCCATTAGATTGATCAACTACACATTTGACACTATATCACGGTGTTATGTCTATCTTTTTTATAGAACTTTATTTAAATATTCATATTGCTATATACCTTTTTAAAGGAATATAAAAGTTTTAATGATTTTTAAATAAAAATTCCCAATATAGTGAATGATGTCATGTTTTCTAACATCATATTTCTTAATAACATGAAAATTATATAAAGAAATTTTTTAATATTTAAAGATTTGAAAAACTAATATTTATTTATGCTTCATCTTGACTATTAATTCATATCTTTGTGAGCAGAAACAGGAGAGAGGCTTTGCAACCTAGTTGTTGTTTTTCTCCACTTATATGACAACCACCCTGCCTTCTCGATACGGTAAGGGGGGGGAATTCCAAGCCTCTCGATCTTTCGCAAAGAGGCATGGAAGTGGGGTTTATAGTATACTTAACAACTTTCCAAACATCCTTTTAAACTCAATACGCTTGGGTTAAGGGCTACTGGCAAAAATTTTGGGTTTTTGAGACGCGATAAATCGCCGTCTCTGCAAGTGTTTTGGCCTTATCTGAACTGTATTGCTCTTAAACTAGGGTGTAAGTGGGAATGTTCAAGCTGATTTGAGGAAAACAAGAAACCACCGAAGATATCTATACCTTGGGTGGTAGTCCCGGATTTCTCACGCATAGTGTAGGCAGAGGGAGAAGAGGGGTATGGGGAGTGTGAGGAGTGTGGGGTGTGTGGGG
>NZ_JADEXU010000331.1 GCF_015206895.1 Nostoc sp. LEGE 12450
CTTTGTATCTGGTTTTGAGTCCTTTATTTTGTACCCCATTTAAAAAGCAAACTGGTGTATATGTTTTTAGGAATTACGCATTCACAGGAAAGACAAAATATAGATTATTTGAAAAACTACATCTGTCTTAGGGGCAATTAATATAGATGTAAAGCGGCTTAAGGCAGGTTATTTCCCTAGAATGCGAGTCTTTACTCCTACGGTTGTACTGAGTCTATCGCTTTTTTGTGGTTTATTGGGGTCTTGACACCGCCTATTGTTCCTGTTAATGTTAGCTTAAATAGGTATATTTATTAAATTTTCCAGCAAAAGCCCCACAAATGCTTAAAACAAGTTCCTACTTTTATTTTTGGTTTAAGGTGGTTCACCGGGAGTGAATGTAGTTTCCTAATGGAAACCGCCCGGTGAACCGCAGAGCAAACTCTGCGGTTTTTGTTGTTTTAAGGAGAATTTCATCGTCATGACTTATTTAAGTAGCTGGTTTTATGGCTTTTACTTTTGGCCCAGAATAAATTCCGGGTAAGTAGCGTCATGTCGATGAATCAGAACGCGCCCGGAACTCTTCAAAGGTTCCGGGCTTTTTTGTTATCACTGGGGACTGGAAAACAACTCTTACCTTAATACCTAATACTCAATCCATAACTTTTCAGGAGAATGAAACCATGATTAATGCTAAACTTGCCGCACAATCTCATCCGAATCACCAGACAATCGTTAAGATTTCAGAAAAAGTTGCTTTCGGAGGCGAAGAACTGGTAATTATCGGCGGGCCCTGTACCGTTGAAAGCTTAGAACAAATGGAAATTGTCGCCCAAAAGCTATCTACTGCATCGATACAGGGGTTGCGTGGCGGTGTCTACAAACCTCGTACATCTCCCTACGCTTTCCAGGGTATGGGTGAGGAAGGATTGAGGATTTTGGCAAGGGTGCGATCGCATTACAATATGCCAGTTGTCACTGAGGTGATGTCAATTTCCCAAATTGAAGTAGTCGCCGCCCACGCTGATATGCTTCAAGTTGGTAGTCGCAATATGCAAAACTTCGACTTGCTCAAAGCTTTGGGACAAGCTGGTAAACCAATACTCCTCAAACGTGGTTTAGCAGCGACAATTGAAGAATTCGTCATGGCTGCTGAATATATTCTCAGCCACGGAAATCCTGATGTGGTGTTGTGCGAAAGAGGTATCCGCAGCTTCGATGATTACACCCGCAATGTCCTAGATTTAGCAGCAGTGGCAGCACTCAAGCAAATAACTCATCTGCCTGTGATTGTAGATCCTTCCCATGCTGTCGGTAAACGGGAACTGGTAGCACCTGTGGCTAGGGCTGCGATCGCTTGCGGTGCAGATGGATTAATTATTGAATGTCACCCAGAACCAGAAAAATCTGTTTCTGATGCCCGTCAAGCACTCTCTTTAGAAGATATGGTGCGTTTAGTTGATAGTTTAAAGCCTGTAGCAAAAGCCGTTGGGCGCAATATATCAGATGTCGGGGCGGGTTTATCACCTGCCCCGATTTTTTGTGCTGCTTGAATCTCATTTGAGGGCGGGCGATCGCTTAAATGTCTAATTCAAAATATTTATTTTGGCTGAACCGACAAACTGCGATGCCTGCGGCGGTAAACTACGCCTTCGTAAAATAAAGTTGTTGCTTAGTTACGCACAAGTTACGGAATAACTTAGACGCATTAGCGAAGCGGTAGCGACGTTCGCGTAGCGTCTCGCAGAGAAGGAGCGTCAGCCGCTTGCCGCAGGCTACCGCAGAGGTGCAAAGGAATGAGAATTTGATAAATACTTTGCGTAAGTTCTGATATAAATAAAGTCACAAAAAAGTCACACAAGTTTAACAACAATTTCTTTCCAAAAGGGGTAGGCTAAAACAGCAATTATTAGTACACTAATGTTTAGATTGACTAACATTCTGCTTATCTAATTAGAATTAATCGCAACCAACCATTTTGCAAAAAATGCGATGTCTAACGACAAGCTAGTACGTGTATGTGCTTCCCCTTTCCCCAAATTGTTAATATGCGCCGTTTAGTTTCTATTCAGACGATAAAGCCTTCGTCCTTGACTGCTCAAACTATTTTTAGCTTTCATAACGTTATTCAAAGAGGACGGTTTTCATTACTTGTATTAGGTCTAACTTACTTGTGTGCTGCCTGTAATGCTTCCGAAGCCCAATCAAGTGGAAAAGAAGCAGGAAAAAAGCGAGCCGTGCCAGTGGTGGTTGCCATTGCGACTCAAAAAACTATTCCAGTACAGTTATCGGCTACGGGGACAGTTGAAGCATATTCTACGGTATCTGTCAAATCTCAAGTTGGTGGACAACTGACTGGAGTCTATTTTCAGCAAGGACAGAACGTTAAGAAAGGAGACTTGTTATTTAAAATTGATTCTCGCCCTCTACAAGCTGCGCTGATGCAAGCTAATGCTGCCAAGGCTAAAGATTTGGCTCAGGTAAAACAGGCACAGGCTAATGTGCTAAAAGCGATCGCTCAAGTGAACCAGGCAAAAGCGAATGTCGTGAAGGATAAGTCCCAGGCAACAAATGCAAATGTGCAGGCTCAACGTTATGCTAGTTTGCTCAAGCAAGGGGCTATCAGTAAAGAACAGTCCGAACAGTATCAGACTACTGCTGCTGCTCAACAGGCAACGGTGCAAGCAGATCAAGAGGGAGTGGCAAATGCTCAGGCTGCGGTGGCGGCAGCTCAAGCAGATGTACAAAATACTCAGGCTGTGGTATTAGCAGATGAAGCTGCGATCGATAATGCTAAAGTCCAGCTTTCTTATACTTCCATCTACTCACCAATTGCTGGACGCACGGGTAGTCTGAAGCTAAATCAAGGCAACTTGGTAGAGGCGAATGCCACCGATCCGCTCATTACAATCAGTCAAATTCACCCGATTTACGTCAACTTTTCCATTGCCCAGCGACTGCTGCCAGATATCAAAAAATACAGTGCTAATAACGGCAAGTTAGAAGTCGATGCTTTACCTCCTAAAGACGCAGGGCGGCCAGTCCGAGGCGAACTTACCTTTGTCGATAGTGGAGTCAATACCCAAACAGGCACAATTCAACTTAAGGGTACTTTTGCCAACGCTGACGATCGCTTGTTTCCGGGACAGTTTGTTAATGTTGTTCTCAAACTAAGCGAAGAACCAAATGCCATTACTGTTCCTTCCCAGGCAGTACAGAGTGGGCAAAAGGGACAATTTGTGTATGTAGTCAAACCCGACAAAACAGCAGAAATGCGGACAATTACCGTCGGCGACACCGTTGAGAACGAAACGGTAATTAAGCAAGGCTTGAAACCGGGTGAACAAGTAGTTATTGATGGACAATTCAACCTAGTGCCTGGTGCCACAG
>NZ_JADEXU010000046.1 GCF_015206895.1 Nostoc sp. LEGE 12450
CCCATTCCCAATTCCCCATTCCCAATTCCCTTCAATTTGCAACTCGAACCTTATCACCATCTTTGAGATATCCTGCACCATCAACTACGATGCGATCGCCTAACTGCAACCCACTTTTGATTTCTACTTTGTCGCCGTTTGTAGGATTTTCTAAGTCCACTTTCTGGCTGCGAACTATATCTCCACTTGATAAGGTGAATACAATTACACTTCCATCTGCTTGAGATTGGACTGCTTTTTGCGGCACTACCATCGTCATCCCTGAGTTAGTAGTAATTGCAGCATTCGCAAACATTCCTGGTTTAAGTAAAGTTGTTGGCGGTAAGTCAATTTTGACTGTAGCCTCTCGCCTTTGATCGTTCACCTGTGGTTGGATCTCTCTGACTCGTCCTTGCGATCGCACGCGCTGATCGACATCTGAAGTAATTTGCACAGATGCGCCAATTTTCACCTGATTTAATTGAATTTCAGGAACCTTCGCCTGAAGTTCTAATTTTTCATCTCGGATAATCGAAAATAGCTTTTGTGTGCCACCAATCACAGTTCCCACCTGCGTTTGCGGCGGCACACCAGTTACATCACCGACTCTGGCCAGTTTCTCCGCGATCACTCCCGAAGCCGGCGCACGCACCACAGTTTGTTCTAACTGAGTTTGTAGTTGTTGCACCCTAGCGGCACTGCTACGGACATCAGCTTTGGCTTTGTTGATAATAGCTTGAGCGTTACTAATATTAGCCTGGGCACTGCCGATATTGGCCTGGGCACTACGCAGGTTTTCTTGGGATAGATTCACAACTTGTATGGCAGTTTTTACAGCGTAGGAACGAGTATCAAGTTCTTGCCTACTAATGGTTCCAGAATCAGCCAGTTGTTGATAGCGCTGATAATTTTTGGCGGCTTCTTCTAGCTTTGCCTTCGCTTGAGCTAAATCTGCTTGTTTTTGCTGGACTATGGCTTTATTTGATGCCAAATCTGCTTGTCTGGATGCTAAATCTGCCTGTTTTGATTCGACATCGGCTTGTTTTGATTCGACATCTGCCTTTGCTTGGCTAATTTGGCTTTGCAGTATGGAACCATCCAACACCGCCAAAACTTGACCTTTTTTGACAAAAACCCCTTCTTTCACATCTTCAGGGATGCTTTTGATTTGTAAACCGTTTGTCTGTGGTAAAACCGGAATTAAGTCACGTGCTGCAACAGTTCCAGTAGTTTTAAGAGTCCGCACAACACGGGCGGCTTCTACTGTGGCGATGGTAACTGTCATTGATGGGTTAATTTTTTTATCCGCTACCGCGCTTTGTTGACGGGATGGAAGATGACTTAATACACTCATGCCACCAAAGGCGATCGCAATTCCTAAACCAGCACCCAAAAATAATGGCTTCAACCATGCCCTAGTTGGTTTTTGCTCTGATTTGCTCAAAAAGCTAGCATCCTCAGAGGTTATAGGTTCTTCCACCTCGATTTCTGAAACACTTTCATCGCTCACAGTCCGACCTCCACTTTCTGTCTATGCATACCAATATTGGTATTTTCTTAAGAAAACTTGAAATTTATTTACTTCCCATCAACTATGACGCATTTCATAGTAAATGTCTTTTATTTTTAACCGTATATAATAGAACTTAGTTGCTAAGAAAAATTACTGTTATAAAATACTTGAAGCCTTTCTGTAGATTATGATACAAGAAATTATTTCATTTCATCTAGCTACTCTAAATAACACAATATACCCATTTAGATCACCGTCAACCAATGCTTATATATGAAAAACTGATAAAGCTAATCTAGAATTATTTAATTAAAATCTGAACTATCAATGTATTTTATTAAACCAGTAAAAGCTTTTATCTACGCAAATCCTAATTCCTCTAAAGCCTTTGTCTTGTCAAAAAGTCGTACATCCAGGGATAGTTCAAGCTAGCGTCTACAGCTACACGTGAGTTACAAATGAGCAAACTCCATTACCCTAAATTCCAGCCAGGGCGATCCTGATAGTGGAATTTTGAAATCAATCAAATCAATAAATAATTGGTATTTACCAGAGTCACCAGATATGTTCAATGCCACTGAAATTTTAATTGATGCCTTTGTAAATGAAATTAGAGAAGGCTACCGTCGCACTTATGGCTGCTTTAAAAATGATTATCAGGATATTATCGCCTGGGCTGGTAACATGGCTTTGGAAAACATTGCCAATAGCGATGCCCTTTATCACAATGTTGAACACACTGTCCTTGTCACCCTTGTGGGGCAAGAAATATTACGTGGCAAACACATTAGAGAAGGCGGTGTTTCCAGTGAAGACTGGTTGCATTGTATTATTTCCTTAGTGAGCCATGATATTGGCTACGTTAAGGGAGTTTGCCGACTAGACCAAGAAGCAGTAGGCTTATATTCCACAGGTAAAAATGGCAAAATGGTTTCTGTAGCTCCTGGCGCTTCTGATGCCAGTCTCACGCCGTATCATGTTGATAGAGCCAAGCTTTTTATTGATGAGCGTTTTGGAGGTCACAAGTTAATAGATGCTGAGGCAATTAAGAGCAATATTGAACTAACACGATTTCCCGTGCCTGCGGCAGAAGATCATCAAGATACAAAATGCTTTGCCGGGTTAGTCCGGGCTGCTGATTTGATTGGTCAACTAAGCGACCCACGTTACCTGAAGAAAATTACTTCTTTATTTTACGAGTTTGAAGAAACTGGTGTAAATAAAGTTTTGGGCTATAAAACCCCTGCCGATTTACGGAATAACTACGCTAAGTTTTACTGGAATGGTGTCTATCCCTATATCCAAGAAGGGCTGCATTACCTATCATTGACACAACAGGGCAAACAAATTCTCGCTAATCTCTACTCAAACGTGTTTGTTGTAGAACACGAAAAACAACAGCAAGAACAGCAGAAGTATTTAGAGAAGTTAGGTGTGGGGAGTTGAGAGTTAGGAGTTAAAAGTTAGGAGTTAATAATTATTAATCATGAGTTATGAATTAAGATAAAACTTTAATAACTCATAAACTCATAACTTATAACTCCTAACTACTATGGATTGGTGGCGACGACTAAAGAAGAATCCTTTGGCAAAATTTGGGGCAATTTTGCTGTTAATTTTCTACACAGCAGTAATTGCAGCAGATTTTGTGGCTCCTTATGACCCTTATGCCTCACAGCCTAATGGTTCACTGCTGCCACCAACTCAGATACACTGGGTTTCTCAATCAGGACAGTTTATCGGACCCCATGTTTATCCCACGACTCAGGGAGACACAAATTTAGAAACAGGCGATCGCCAACTCATTGTAGACTTCAAAAAGCCATCACCTGTACGTCTATTTGTTTCCGGGCCAGAATACCGATTGTTGCAGATGAGTTTGCCACTACCCCCCAAGTGGGATGAAGTCACAATCTTTCCTGGTATTCCCTTAAATTGGCATTTATTTGGCACAACAACTGGCGCAAAAGTCAATATCTTAGGTACTGATGACCAAAGCCGCGACCAATTTAGTCGCCTATTACATGGCGGTCGCATCAGTATGTTTATTGGGATTTTTGGCATTATCATTACCTATCCCCTCGGTTTGCTCATCGGTGGAATTTCCGGTTATTTAGGCGGTGTGACTGATAGCGTCATTATGCGCTTGGCAGAAGTTCTAATGACTTTCCCTAGTATTTATCTTTTGGTAACTTTGGGAGCAGTCTTACCACCTGGTTTAAGCAGTACCCAGCGCTTTTTGCTGATTGTGGTGATTACTTCGGTGATTAGCTGGGCTGGTTTAGCACGGGTCATTCGGGGACAGGTACTATCAATTAAAGAGCGAGAATTTGTCCAAGCCTCACGCGCGATGGGCGCAAACCCTCTTTATATAATCCTCCGCCACGTCTTGCCGCAAACGGCTAGTTATGTAGTTATCTCTGCTACTCTTGCAATTCCCAGCTTTATTGGTGCAGAAGCAATACTAAGTCTCATCGGCTTGGGAATTCAACAACCAGACCCCTCTTGGGGCAATATGCTTTCTTTGGCTAGCAATGCTTCAATTTTGGTACTGCAACCTTGGTTAATTTGGCCGCCTGCGGTGCTGATTATTCTCACAGTGTTAGCATTCAACTTACTCGGTGATGGACTCAGAGATGCACTTGACCCTCGGAGTTTGAGAAGATAAGCCCTCAATAATAGTAAATGGAGTCGCCGAAATAGCAAATGCTGTCGCCGAAGTAACAAATGCGAACCCCGAAGTAACAAATGCGAACCTCGAAGTAACAAATGCGATCGCTGAAGTAGCAAATGCGAACCCCGAAGTAACAAATGCGAACTCCGAAGTAACAAATGCGAACCCCGAAATAGCAAATGCGAACTCCGAAGTAACAAATGCGAACCCCGAAGTAACAAATGCGATCGCCGAAATAGCAAATGCGAACTCCGAATTAGCAAATGCGATCGCCAAAGTAACAAATGCGATCGCTGAAATTAGTCCGCGAAGGCGGACTTTGCCTGTGTAGCCGCGAATTCTATTCGCCCAATACTGCTGTAAAAATCTACTGCTGCAAAACCCAACGGCGAAACAGTTCTACGATAATCCGCCAGCTTCCCTGAGTTTCTTCAACAACATCATGACGCTTCAGAGTATTCAGCGCTTCCTGTAAATCGGCGTTGTTCATATTTGTAGATTGAGCTAAGGCATCCAAACTTAACCCCTCTGTGTGAGGTGCAAGTACCCGTAGAATTGCTTGTTGACCTTCAACACTCCGTGCTGCCTGACCCCAAACCCCAGTAAAATAGTAGCGTCCCTGCTTGAAAAACCCAGGTTCATTGATAACTACTTCCACATCTTCTACCGTGAAAACTGAGTCACGGGGTCTTCCTTGCTCAAAAACAAAGTTATTGTAGCGGCGCACTAGCTGAAAACCCAGCAGTTGTACTAAATATGGTTGACCGTGTGTTAGGGCGTAGATTTCATCTAAGGCTTCCAAAGTGTAGTCGAGGGGGAAATCATCACCTGGGTTAGCTAAAATTTGGCGAGTAGCTGCGCGTTCTTGAAAGCCAACATGGATGGGGATGACACTGGCAAAGAATGGTTGGAAGTAATCTGTTGTCATCTCTTCTAAGGTGTGCAAACCAGCAAAAGCAAAAGCGATTTTAGAACTCATTTGCACTAACCCTCGCAGAAAACCCATAAAGTCCACAGGGATTTTTTTCGCTTCAATCAAATCTTCAATTTTCTCGAACTCGTCTAGGGCGATGATTAACCCACCCTCTAGTTTTGCTTCAACCTGTTTTAAATAACGCTCAAAAGTCCGGTAGGGGAGATTTAGTAAATCAGCGTCAGCCGGTGGTGGAAGCTTGACAGCTTGAGAAATTTCATCACTAATTGCCATTAGCACCTCACCTACACCTTGAGGGCTATCTCCCAAACGTAGAAGGTTAACATAAGCTAGCTGTATTTGTGACTCTAAACGGTTAGCAACGTTAACTAAAATAGAGGTTTTTCCCATGCGCCTGTGACCGTAGAGAACTACAGATTGGAGTTGATGATCTATAATCCATAATTCCTCTAGCTGTCTCATCACATCTTCTCGCCCAACAAACCGCTTGCCCTCAACTGGATTGCCTACAATGTAGGGATTGCGTACATGCTCAGTAATTGAATTCTCCTTTAACTTCTCAGCTACTCGTAGCAAAGATTTCTCCCAAGAACTGGCAATTAACTGTACTATTCTTATATCAGGATATTGAAGTAAACTATTAGTCTTTTCTGAAAGAGTTTTTAACTTCTGCAAAGCTTGGTTAAGAGCAAAAGAACGGGATACAGGAGATGCACTTCTTTGGATGGTACGAGCATCCTGAATGATTGAAACAAGATAATCAAGAGCTTCCCAAGTAGTATGCCGTAGTAGAGGTGCTGGAGGAATTGTTGGTGATTGAAGCATAGCAATAGTTACTAATTCATCAGCATCCAAAAAAGCAGCAAGGGTTTGAGTTAAAGTGAACATTTCCTCGCCGTAAAGACAATAACGAACTTCATAAAAAGCTTTAATTGCCTCTTGTAGACATCCCTTTTCTCTATATTCTTCGCCCCAATAGTCATTAATTTTATGCAGTTTCCAAAAACCATATAAAGCAGCATGATATTGAGTATCAAAACGGATGCTTGAATATGACTCTAGATTTCCCTCCCAAGTATAGCGGAGTTCTTCTAGATGTTCAGATGATAACTGGGATAAGCGTAATAAAAGTTGTTCTGGAGGTGTTTGTGCCAGGGCGCGATTAATAGCCTCGGTAACGGCGAACAATTGGAGACTGTAAGCTAACACTTGATTGATGTTGTAAAGCCCACTTTCCCAATCATGCAGCAGCCAGTTTGTTAATTGAGATGAGAAGTAAGGAAGTCTGAGTGAAGTTATATGAGCAACTAGCCTATTTTTTCTGCTAGGAATAAGTTGAGATAGAAGAATATTAATCAGCCAATCATCTAGCCTATATCTTGCTAAGTCATTTGCTATAAAGAATGCTATAAAAAAATGTATTATTAAACCTATTACGATAATATCCAAAGGATATAATCTAAGAAAAAATGTTATTAAAATAACAAAAACTACACGTTTAACCCAAAGATTTAGTGATGTTTCGCTAGAAGTAAATTCATTATCATTTTCTTTATAAGCTAGACTTCTAATAACACCGTTTATAAGACCAAATAATATACCCAAAGATACACTGTTTTTGGCCATGAAGGATAAATAAATTTTAATTATATTTTCATCAATTGGAACAGTTATGTTTTCAGTAAGTACATTTAAAATATAGCCCAGTATTATATTAAAACCTATAAAACTTCCAAGCCAGTGTGCTTTGCCTATTTGATTATCTAAGTCAGAAACAAAGTTACCTAAGTAACCTATACCAAAAAATACACTTATTATGACACTCTGCCAATGAAATGGAAACTTTGTATTTTTAAGAAGAATATTGAGAAAATAGTTACTAAATATTACTAATAGCCAACTTTGTATAGCTAACTGAAGTTGAATATGATTATAACGTTGTTGACTTCTGAAGGTATCCACGTACCACTGCAAAGCTTGGGGAAAGAAAAACACCCAATATAGTAGTCGCAAATAGTCCAACGGATTCCATAAAGACAAAGGTTGCCTAAGATTAGGAGCTAAGTTTAAGCGAGGAACAGAGTGGTTTTGGCTCATTGTAGATATTCTACATATTGGGCATAAGTTTGATGGCAGAGTTGCATCAATCGCTGGGGATGACCACCACTTTCTTGTACAAGTTCTTTTATTTCTTCCCTGGTAAAACTTACAGAAGTCATACTAAGACGAGATCCAATAAAAGCACGGATAGTATTTTCGTCCCAAGGTTCAATGTTTTCTTCTTGACAAATACCTTCTAGCGGTGATGTATTACCTTGATTGTGACTATCGTTAAACAATTCATTCAATGGTACACGAGCAGCAAGAATCAGCCGAAAAAAAGGATCGCTCCCCTCTGCTAAACCGCGCAGTTGTTCAAACACATGGCGAGAAAACCCTTTTGAAGTGATATTGCCTACATTATCTGTAGCTAGAATAATTCTACAATTTCGTAAATTGCGGGCTAGCAAATGGCCTTTACTGTTAGGAATGCCAATTTCGTTACATAAAGCACTGTAGAAGTCATCTTCATCATCAACCAAATTCAAGTCTAAAAATACTGCTTGACAAGGCGATTCAACAAAAGTTTTTACTTGTTGGCAAATTCTCCATAGCAGAGAGGATTTACCGAGACCCTTCTTGCCTATAAGAGCAATACTACTACCACTGTTAAATGCTTCAAATATGCGTCGTATTTCTCGTTCTCGTGCAAAGAACTGCTGCGGATTTACTCTGCCTTGTAGGGGAATAAAAGGATTATAATTTTGCTGTGGAAGAGAAATAGGCTCTGATTCATCTTGTTGAGCTAGATTAGTTGGCTCTGCAATTGATTTTTGTAAAGATAAAACTTGTGCATAAAGCTGTTGATATTGATGTTGTATTGGGTTGTTAAAATTTCTCTTACTAACTTTTATTCCTATCTCTTCTGTAATCTTTTTGCATAAGTTTGCGCCTGCCTCTCTCAAATGTTGTTCGCTGTAATCAACCTGACTAGCAATATCTTTGTAACTCTTATGCTGCCACATCCCTAAAAAGAGGCTTGTTTCCAAGTCATTTAAGACTTGCTTATTCTTTTGTACAAACATATTATTAATGAATTCCAATGCTTCTTTTGAGTTCATTCGGCTGACTTGAACTGGCAGAGTAAATTTTAAAATTAGCTATTAGCGTAATACTTTACCCTACAAACCTACATTTGCCTACTTTCCCTTACAACAATTTAATCACTCAAACTTCCTACTAGCGCCTACCTATAGAGTCTGTGTCTCAAGTGATGATGGTGTTACAGCACAAAAGTTGAGGAGTTTGAGAAATGACAACTTTTAGACAACAGCTTGCACTTGCTCTTATCGCTGCCACCGCCGCCATATTAGCTGCCGGAGTACCTGCCATTATGGGGCTTGGGAACAAATCTTCTCTAGAGTTACCCTCTGTCACTGCCACTTCTACAACGTGTGATAAAGTTACTGTGGCCAAAGTATGTGTTGATAATCTTACAGTGCAGTTTAATAGCAACGAACCTCAGCAAGTAAAAAATAGCGATCGCATACCTTTAAAAGCTGGAGATATTTTAAGATTATCAAATCTAACCTATTGCATACCATCTAAAGCTCCAGTCAATCGAGTAGAAGTAAAGGTTTATCTGTTTCCAAATGGAGTTGAGAGTTATAAAAATGGACTTTTCACTCCTAGTAACTTCCCGATTAATGCTGCTTGTCATAATATTGGTAATTTTCAACAAACTTGGGCGCTTGAACCAGGACAACACCGAGTTAGCATACCCATTATCAAATATGTTGGCAGCAACAGAATTGTAGACAGTATTTTCTACTTTAACTTGGATGTTGGACGGTAATTTCAGTCTTCTATATTAAAAACGAAAGAGAGTAATCGTTTTATGGCTTACAGCGAGTTTAGTTTAAGCACATTAGAAAAACGCAATATTTTCGCTGGTGTTTCTGAATTAACAGCTAGTAATTTACTTGTAGAAACACTCAATTATAACCTGGATATCGCTTTAGGGAGTAATAGTGAAAAAGCTCGTTCTGAGTTAATTATTGCTCCGATTTTAGTTGATTTACGCCGACAATTACACGAACAAGTTAGTTTATTTTCTGGAGTAGATTTTACTGTCGATAATAGCAAAGGATTGAACGGCACTTGCGATTTTATTATTACTAAATCTCCAGAAATTCTCATTTTGACAGCACCAGTAATTACAGTTGTAGAAGCTAAAAAAGAAAATATTAATGGTGGTTTGGGTCAGTGTGCGGCGGAAATGGTAGCAGCCCAAATCTTTAATCAGCAAGCTACAACTGAGATTAAAACAATTTATGGTGCAGTTACAACAGGCAGCATTTGGCAATTCCTGAAACTAGAAGAACAAACATTGACCATTGATTTAAGTGAATATTATCTCAAAGATGTGAATAAAATTCTTGGTATTTTAGCCAGTGGTATTTCTCAAGAAGGTTAACAAAATGTCAAACAGCTTAATATCGAATTCGCGGATCTACATAAGCATTTAAAATATCAATTAAAATGCTGGCACTCACAACGATCGCACCAAAAAAGACTAGAACTCCCTGGACTGTGGGATAATCGCGATCGGCGATCGCTTGATACAGTCGATTAGCTAACCCAGGCCAAGAAAATGTCACTTCTGTCAAAATCGCCCCACCTAACAGAGAGGCAAAAGTTAATCCCAACACTGTAATTACTGGGATTAGAGCATTCTTTAAGGCATGGGAGGCTAAAATCTTATTTTCACCAATACCTCTGGCTCTAGCGGCTTCTACATAATCGGCTTGCAAGGTTTGTTTTAAATTCACTCGTACAATTCGCTCAAAAATCCCACTCAGCAGAATTCCTAGTGTGAGACTTGGTAGGGCAAGATGGTGCAAAGATGTGAAAAACTGGGTGAGATTTCCACCGAGTAAGCTATCAATTGTATACAACCCAGTCACAGGAGTGGGAGCCGGAAGATTAGGCGGAAAGCGGTTGGAATTGGGAAACCAACCCAGTTGGACTGAGAAAATCAACTGCAAAAGCATTCCCGCCCAAAACATGGGGAGTGCGTAGGTGATGATCCCAAACAAGCGCCCACCAACATCGAAATATGTCCCAGGACGAGAAGCTGAAAGAGTTCCAACCGCAATTCCAACGATGAGTGCAACCGCCATACTACATACTGCTAACTCCACCGTCGCCGGGAAATATTGCCCAATTATGTCCCAAACATTCTGTCCGCGACTCATTAAAGATGTTCCCAAATCAAAGCGCAGTATGCTTCCCAAATAATTGAGATATTGTAGCCACAAAGGAAAATTTAAACCTAGTTGTTTCCGCAATTCTTCCTTAGCAGCTTCCGGCGCACGTCCACCAAGAATTGCATCTGCGGGATCTCCTGGTGTTGCTCTTAATAAGAGAAAGACAATAGTGATAATTGTTAATAGCTGGAGTGGTGCAAGAAGCAACCGAGAAACTATGTAATATTGTAAAGCTTTAGAGCGAGACATATTTTACTTATTTATTATTTGTCATTTGCCATTTATTTTTAAAAATGACAAATGACAGAGGACTAATGACTACTTTTTAATTGTCTGGTAAACCAGAATTTGGGTTGGGTTAAGTTGTACGCTGTTCACACCTTTTTGAGCAAATACATAGTCTTTACTTTGCCATAAGGGAACGTAAGGTACATCAGCAGTTACTTGCTTTTGAATTTCTGCAAAAATTTTCTGACGCGCTTCAGGATTTAGTTCTTTGCGTTGTTGATCGATCAGTTTATTCATCGCTTCGTTATAGTAGAACGAACCCTGAGTTTGACTGCCTCCATCTTCACATCCTTTAGCAACTGAACCCTTGTCACAAGATAAAAATGGCTGGACGTAATTATCTGGGTCTAAAAAGTCTGGATACCAATCAAGTAAAGCTCCTGGATATAATCCTTTGGCAATGTCTTTAAAAAATGTTGGGCCTTCAGCAGGGGTAACTTCAAATTGGAGAATTCCATCCATTTTGGCATCCACAAGAGATTTGAGCGTCTGTGCTGCCAAACTACGAGTAGGCGAACTAGAAGGATACCAAATTTGGACTTTTGCCGGATTTTCTTTCGAGAAACCAGCAGTAGTTAACAATTTTTTAGCTTGATCAAAGTTAGCATCGCCATAAGCATCTTTGAATAATGGCACAGAAACATTAAATGTTGTGGGAATCATGCTATAAAGCGGATCTGCTTGACCAAGTAAAGCCCGCTCATTTAAGAGTGGACGGTCAATTATTGACGCGATCGCTTGTCTGACTTCTAATTTATCTAAAGGCTTTTGATTCCGGTTCAATACCAGATAGCTTACTACACTACCTTCAGCTGCGATCGCTTGCCAATCCCCTTTTTTACCACCTTCTTCTAAGCTCCGATTTTGATCGGGCTGTAGCGATAGATAAGCTACATCTACAGCGCCTGTACGGAAAGCATTAAACAAATTGACTGGACTAGTTTGAATTTGGAGGTTAACACCCTTGTTAGCTGGTTTTTCTCCCCAATATTTATCAAACGTATCAAATCTTATTGAATCAGTACCATATTGCGCTAACTTATAAGGGCCAGTTCCCACAAAAATATTCGGCTTAAATTTACCAGCACCGAGTTCGTAAGCTTTTGGTGAAACCGCACAGACTCCAGGAAATGCCAGCAGTGAAGGAAAGGCTGCAAAGGGCTTTTTCAGCTTAATAGTTAACTCATAATCACTTGTACTTTTTACCGAATCGACTACATCACCTAGCAAGAATGAGGGTTTTCCTTTATTTTGAATAAAGCGGTTGATGGTAAACGCCATTGCTTGGGCATTGAAGGGAGTTCCATCGTGAAAAACCACTCCCTGACGTAAGGGGATGGTATAAGTTAAGGCATCTTGACTGACTTTAGGTAATGCTGTAGCAAGCTGGGGCTTAATTTCAGTACTTCCTGGTTCATAGTTGTAGAGGCGATCGCTCATATTAAACACCAAACCCAAGGATGCTAACTCATAAGCATCAGCCGGATCAAGGGTTCTCGGCTTTGCTGTTGTACCTATAGTAATACGACCATCACCTGTAGGGCTATTTACAGAACCCGATGGTGGCGTAGGAGGCTGTGGACGAGGAGCGCAACTAACAACTAAAAATAAGCATAGACAGAACAAAGATAGGAATTGTGTAATCCGACCCCACCGTTGCACGGACAAGGAAAACCAGGTCATACAGTTAAATTTTATGTAATCAGAAGTCAGTGATTATACTATACATTTGCTACTTTTATAGAAAACTTTACGATTAATTACTACTTTAGATACTTTTTATAAAGGATTTTGCTCGAATAGATAAATTTATGTGTATTCAGGATGATTAAGTAAAAATAATTAAATGCCTACTATAATATGCAGAACTTTACCTCATTATAATAATTCAAGCTTCTAAATTAACTGTTCCGAATTGGGAGAAGTAGAGTCAAGAGAAGAGTAGTTTAATATAAAAATTTCTTTACCCTTATATCGCTCGCCTTTAAAGTTATCTTGCTTACTTTTACCCTTTTTTTGATCGTCACTTCTACTAATTGTATAATTCCATTCTTTGTCATGTATTTCCAGTGCCCATTCATATAGGTTTCTAATTGTGTCGCTATTATCGTAAGTTAGAAGAAATTTTATTTTTTCCTTATATCTATTTAATATTTGGCATAGCCTGAAATGATCGTCTTTAGAAAATGAATGAGCATAAAGTTTATCTTGATCTGCATTGAAATAAGGAGGATCAATAAATAAAAAAGATCCATTAGGTACAGATTCGATAACTTCTTCAAAATCGAGATTAGTAATTTTAACGTTTTGAAGTTTCTCTGAAGTTCGACGTATGTTTCTGGGCCAATTCTCTGGACGCATACTGTATTTGTCACCATACCCCCAATAACAGTTTTGATGATTCATAATCCCAGAGTAGGAGGTTCTGTTAAGATAAAACCATCTACCAGCTTGTTCTAATTGATTTTGTGGGGTGAATTCATTCTTGTAATATGTATGTCTTTCTTTCGTAGCAGATTCCCCTGCTAAAAATTTGATTAATTCTTCTGGTTGATCTCTAATTATTAATAAGGTATTTATTAATAACTCATCAATATCATTAAGCCAATTAATATTTACTTTATCTTTTACAAAAAAAATAGAACCACCCCCCGCAAAAGGTTCAACATAACAAGAGTGAAAAGGAATATGATTAAGAATCAAATGTCGAGCATAAAATTTGCCACCAGGATATCTAAATGGTGAGTTTATTGGTTTGTTCATAGTTCCCTAGAATATTCCTAAGCTTATGTTTTGTATTTGGTATCAAAAGCATACATAAAATTTATTGTAAACTTAATAACAAAATACAATTATTAGCTAAATATTTAAATATGCGATCTTGTTATTTTTTGTACTGAGCTAAATTCAATACAAAGAAGAATTTATTTTTATTAAAATTGAGCAACAATAATTTAAATGTCTTTGATTTAAATTATTATTAGTTATACATAATTAACAAATAATATACGATATCGTAATCGTAAACAGCAGATTGAAAGTTTAATAGTGAGACTAAGAGCGTGAAGTATTTCTTTCTATCTGAGGGATGGGCAGTTGCTAGAGTCTGGGCATCTGATGGACTCTGGCAAGTAACTGCATGGCGACGGCAACCAGATATTCAGCGAATGAATATTTGTTTAGTGGAAGAAAACGAATTGCTATGGCTTTATCGAGTTGAAGAAGCCATTTTAACCATAGAAGTGAAGCCGACAATACCAGTCACAGCCGGTACTACCATAGGTCAAGTAGTACTCAAACGTTTGATGAGTGCTGAACAGGTAATTGAACGCTTAAACACAGCTGAGGCGAAGTGCCAACTGCAAAATATCCATTTGGTGGTTCAGTAGGATCGGTATTGGGTATGGGGCATGGGGCATGGGGCATTGAGCATTAGTTATTCTTTCTTCCTCTGCTTCCCCTGCTCCCGCTCTCCCTGCTCCCGCTCTCCCTGCTCCCGCTCTCCCTGCTCCCGCTCTCCCTGTCCCTGCTTCCCTATAAAGTTAAAGATAAGTAAATTTAATCTCCAAGAGGGATTGGTAGCGAAAAAACTTTGAGATGCTACGCGATCGCATCAATTTACACGCTTGCAAACAATTCCATCAATAGTTACACTTTTTAAAACATTCTCATTTTTTGCTTGGCGGTGGCTACCCTACAAGGTAAACCTCCCGAAGCGAGTAAGCATTGCCAAAGCACCCACGCTGTCTGACTTATAAGACTAGCTGTGGTAGTACTCTGGCTCTGGCAATAACAAAAAACAAGAGAGAGTTTTCTGAGTGGCGAATTTCGTTCCTTAGAATCTCAGTAAGAAAATTGCTTTGTAAACTAACTCATCGAGGAGGAGCGTAGTCGATGGGACTACCCTGGTACCGAGTACATACAGTCGTTCTGAATGATCCAGGGCGACTGATTTCTGTACACCTGATGCACACAGCCTTAGTAGCAGGCTGGGCTGGTTCGATGGCACTCTACGAACTGGCTGTTTTTGACCCTAGCGATCCAGTTCTCAATCCGATGTGGCGGCAAGGGATGTTCGTCCTACCCTTCATGTCGCGTTTGGGCGTTACCCAATCTTGGGGTGGTTGGAACGTTACTGGTGGTCCAGCAACCGACCCTGGCTTTTGGTCATTTGAAGGCGTTGCTGCGGCTCACATTGTTCTTTCCGGTCTTTTATTCCTAGCTGCCGTATGGCATTGGGTTTACTGGGATTTGGAACTCTTTAGAGATCCCCGCACTGGTGAACCTGCTCTAGACTTGCCAAAAATGTTTGGCATTCACCTGTTCTTATCTGGTCTACTTTGTTTTGGCTTTGGTGCTTTTCATGTCACCGGACTATTTGGACCGGGGATATGGGTTTCTGACGCTTATGGTATAACTGGGGCTGCCCAGGGAGTAGCACCGGAATGGGGCCCAGATGGTTTTAACCCATATAACCCTGGTGGCATTGCGGCTCACCACATTGCTGCTGGTGTTGTTGGTATTATTGCAGGGTTATTCCACCTCACAGTTAGACCCCCCGAACGGCTCTACAAAGCCCTACGGATGGGGAACATTGAAACAGTACTTTCTAGCAGTATTGCAGCAGTCTTCTTTGCTGCCTTCGTTGTTGCTGGTACTATGTGGTACGGAAACGCTGCCACTCCCATCGAATTGTTTGGCCCTACCCGTTACCAATGGGATCAAGGCTATTTCCGTCAAGAAATTCAGCGCCGCGTCCAAACTGACGTTGCTCAAGGTGCAAACCTTGACCAAGCTTGGTCGCAGATTCCTGAAAAATTGGCTTTCTATGATTACGTCGGTAATAGCCCCGCTAAAGGCGGTCTATTCCGTACAGGGCCGATGGTGAAGGGTGATGGCATTGCCCAATCTTGGCAAGGTCACGCCGTATTCAAAGATTCTGAAGGACGGGAATTGACCGTGCGTCGTCTCCCCAACTTCTTTGAAACCTTCCCAGTAATTTTGACCGATGCTGATGGAATTATCCGCGCTGACATTCCCTTCCGTCGGGCAGAATCAAAGTATAGCTTCGAGCAATCTGGTGTCACCGTCAGCTTCTATGGTGGCGATCTGAATGGTAAAACCTTTACAGAACCAGCTGATGTGAAGAAGTATGCTCGGAAAGCTCAAGGTGGCGAAATCTTTGAATTTGACCGCGAAACCTTGAACTCTGATGGTGTATTCCGCACCAGTCCTAGAGGTTGGTTTACCTTTGGACACGCTGTATTTGCTCTGCTGTTCTTCTTTGGTCATCTCTGGCATGGCTCTCGGACAATCTACCGAGACGTATTTGCCGGTGTTGATGCGGATCTAGAAGAGCAAGTTGAGTGGGGGCTGTTCCAGAAAGTGGGTGACAAGTCAACCCGCCGGAAGGAAGCTCTCTAATTTCAGTGCTGAGTTCTGAGTGCTGAGTTCCGAGTTAAGGCTCTGACTCAGCATTCGGTGACTCAGTACTCAGAACTTTAATTACTGGCTGGATAGGCAGGAATTCATAATATGGAAAGCGTTGCGTACATCTTGATTTTTACTCTGTGTATAGGTACTATCTTTTTTGCGATCGCATTTCGCGAACCCCCTCGCTTTGAGAAACCAAAAGATAAGTAGATCCTAATTACCAGACCTTTAGGTGATTTAAAGAAGTTAGTATCCGTTGCTACTAATTGTAGTAGCAACGGATATTATTGTGTTTGCCCTTTGTTAATTTTAAATACTAAGTAAATAACCAATCATTTTTATATTGTGATATAATTTCCAATCTTGGGAGTAGATATGTGTTAATACTAGCTTTTCTGCGCTAGGATGAAAAAGGATGTTAGGTGTAAACTGCCATAGAACTGCTTACATAGTACATCGCGCTTGTCGCACAACCTTTACGGAGACTAGAACCAGGAACAAATCAGCATGGTCAATCAGAATTTAACCGCTACAGAAATTGGATTCACTCACGAAGATTTCGCTGCTCTACTTGACAAATACGATTATCATTTTAGCCCTGGCGATGTTGTGCCAGGAACAGTTTTCAGTATAGAGCCGCGCGGCGCTCTGATTGACATTGGTGCTAAAACCGCAGCATATATTCCTATACAAGAAATGTCTATTAACCGGGTGGATAGCCCGGAAGAAGTCTTACAGTCAAACGAAACGCGTGAGTTTTTCATCCTTACCGATGAAAACGAAGATGGTCAATTAACCCTTTCCATTCGCCGTATTGAATATATGCGGGCTTGGGAACGTGTGCGACAGCTGCAAGCAGAAGATGCCACTGTCCGTTCTGGCGTGTTTGCAACCAATCGCGGTGGTGCGTTGGTAAGGATTGAAGGATTACGTGGCTTTATCCCAGGTTCTCACATCAGTACTCGCAAACCTAAAGAAGAATTGGTAGGCGAAGAACTGCCATTGAAATTCCTAGAAGTGGATGAAGAACGTAACCGCTTAGTTTTATCTCATCGTCGGGCGTTGGTTGAACGCAAGATGAACCGCCTAGAAGTCGGGGAAGTAGTGATTGGTACAGTTCGTGGTATCAAACCCTACGGTGCTTTCATCGACATTGGTGGTGTCAGTGGTCTACTACACATTTCTGAGATTTCCCACGAACATATTGATACACCTCATAGCGTGTTCAATGTCAATGATGAAGTGAAAGTGATGATCATTGACTTGGATGCAGAAAGGGGTCGCATTTCCCTATCTACCAAGCAGCTAGAACCCGAACCCGGCGACATGATTAAAAACCGGGATTTGGTTTACGATAAGGCAGAAGAAATGGCTGCTAAATATCGCGAACAGCTGTTAGCGAAGCAACAAGGTGCTACTGCTGCGTCTGCTGCACCTGCTGATGTTTTAGCAGAAGAAGATATTCCGCCAGCAACAGAAATTGAAGACGAGATTCCACCAGCAGCAGAACTAGAAGAAGAAATTCCACCAGCAGCAGAAATTGAGGAAGTAACTCCAGTAGTTGCGGAAGTTCAAGAAGAGATTCCAGCAGCCACGGAAACTGAAGAAGAAATTCCAGCAGCTATTGAAGAATAATACATTTTATAGTTTTACTTGTTTTTAAGTAAGAGTATTAAATCATTGTATAAAGAGGGAAAAACCCTCTTTTTTTATGTGGAAAATTGGGAACAGTTAGGCGTTAGGAATAAAAACTCATAACTTCTGACTAAATAAGTGGGGTGAAATATTGTGGCAACTATTAAATGTAGAAAAATCACTTTTGATAATATCCAGGCAATTTTGTTTGACAAAAACGGTACTCTAGAAGATTCAGAAACGTATTTGCGATCGCTCGCACAAAAGGCAACAAGATTAATAGATGCTCAAATCCCTGGAACTGGGGAACCCCTATTAATGGCATTTGGCATCAATGGCAATCTTCTAGATCCGGCAGGCTTGATATCGGTAGCGAGTCGCCGCGAAACAGAAGTTGCAGCTGCGGCATATATTGCCGAAACAGGGAAAGGATGGTTTGAGTCCTTAAAAATAGCCCGTCAAGCTTTGGATGAAGCAGAAAAATACATCGAACAAACTCCTTCACCGCTATTCGTGGGTAGCTTAGACTTGTTGAAATACCTACGCAAAGGAGGTTTAAAACTCGGTATCCTCTCAGCTGCAACAACTGATGAAGTAAATAAGTTTGTAGCGCATCACCAATTAAGCGATTATATCCAGTTAAAAATGGGAGTAGATGAGGGACCGAGCAAACCAGATCCAGTCCTATTTTTGCAAGCTTGCGAAGCATTGGGAGTTGAACCAGGTGCTACTTTGATGGTAGGTGATGCAGTTGGCGATATGCAAATGGCACGTAATGCTAAAGCCGCAGGTTGTATCGGTATCACTTGGGTGGGTAAGTCAGATAATGTCCGAGGTGCAGATGTGGTGATTAATCAACTTGATGAAATCCAGATTTTAGAAGATTAGCAGCCTTAACAAGTTGAATTCGCAGAGGTTACAGGCACATAAACGAGAGCTACACAGATTTGGTCTAAGGTTAAATCAAGAGTCTGAAACCCGCGCAGGCGGGTTTTGACTTTATAGGCGCGGTTTCTAACAGCCGATTTTAAGTTGACTAAATAAAGAAAGTTTTTATATCATACTAATCTTTTTATGTCAAGTAAAATAGACTAAAATATTAATTACTTCTCACAATTGTAAAACAAGCCATGCAAAACACAGAAACGACGTTAAGGCTTCGCCTGTGGACAGTTGAAGAATACCATCGGATGGCTGAGGCTGGGATTTTTGGTGCAGATGAACGAGTAGAACTCCTAGAAGGAAAGATTATTTGGATGATTGCTAAAGGGACAGCCCATCGTTCAGCAGTGGGGAGAACAGATAGATTACTGCAAAATAGTTTGAGGAATCGGGCTTGGGTGTGTATTCAAGACCCAGTAAAGTTAAACGCACGAATCTGAACCAGAACCGGATATAGCTGTCGTTAAAGTAGATCCACTAGACTACGCAGACCATCATCCCACTCCAAAAGAAGTTTATCTGATTATTGAAGTAGCAGATAGCAGCCTGAAACTAGACTGCGAAATCAAAGCTAAAGCCTACTCGCAAGCGGGAATTACAGATTATTGGGTGTTAGATGTGGTTAGTCGTCAATTGCACGTCTTTCGAGAACCAACTCAGAATGGCTATCAAAGTGAAGTGATTTTGGCAGAAGATGCGACTATTTCACCTTTAGAGTTTCCTGATTTGAGCATTACGGTTTTAGAAATGTTACCGCCCGTAATTGTGATTGGATCTTAGTTGAGAGTTAATTTTATCAAAAAAAACGTATTTAAGCCCGCCGTACCCATCTCCAAAGTAACAAAATAAAGTTATTTTCTAATATTAATATTATTTATTTTTGTCCCAAGAATTGATTGTTCTTTATCCTTAATTAAAAATTTAGAACTATTAATTCTCATAACTTCATAATTTTCTACCATAAGCACCGAACTTAAAGTAGCTATCATATCTGCAATGGATATCTTAAAAACTAGTGGTATCCTTAAGTTCAAAAAGGATTTTGGCATAGTTTTAACATTTAAATACAATTTTTTTTGACTTACGTACCAAACGCCAGTAAATTTATTGCCTGTTATAAGTTCTTTAGGCTTAGAGAAAAGCAATGTTTGAACCGTAGTTTGCTCATAAGTCATATCATCTTTAAATTCAATAGTAACTTTTTCAGAGGACGTATCAAAACGCCATTTTCCAAAAAGTAAAATTTCTATTTCTATATCAGAATGCTTACTGTTACTCATGTTGATCCTCAAATTAGCTTTAGCTCTAATTTTTCCTATTCTTAATAAATGTACGATTACCGCATAAGAAAGTTCCGTTACAATTTTTTACACGAGAAAAGAATAAGTGCATCTGCCAAACTAACCAAGACTTGACTCGCCAAGCTCCCATTGAAAGGTGTTCTGTAGATGATTTTGGGGATAAGTCAAAACTATGTTGATCGTAGTGTAACCATTGGGCTGGCAAGTGTCCCATCGGTGTCATAGGGGACAATTTAAAAGTTAGTTGCTCATAGTCTAACCAGTTTCCCTCTTTTCGCCAACCAAGGCGATCGCCAAGTCTTTTTTCTGTTTCGTAGTCTACCTGACCACCCATTTCGCTCCAGATAGTTTGCTGAACAGTGAAGCCGAAATAGCCATAACTATATTGATCCCAAAGTTGATCGATAGTGTGAAGGTCTTGGCAAGAAAAGTTATCAATATCTTCCTTATAAACTTCATTCCAATAATTTTTATTTATGACTTTTAGCATTAACTTAGTGGTTTCAATATCAGCCTCTTTCCACTGATGTTGTGCTAGGAGATCCCGCAATTGGGTATAATCAATACCTTTATTGCTAGGAAATTTTTTTGCCAACGTAATATTGTCATTAGTCAGCCCTATTAATCCTGTTCCTTCAACAGGAGATAGAGAATCTGTAGAGATAAAATTTACTTCTGCTATACCTAGCGCTTTTCCTTGATCTGTTAGTTGCTTGGATATATAGTTAGATATTAAATCAATGCCCTTGTCTAAAAAGACACCATTTTCGCTCAAATCAAAATTATGGATTTGCCAATCTAATAATTGAGATTGAATAAAAGCATCTTTTAATCTGGCTTTTTTCTCATAACTTGTCACCATAAAATCGAGAAAAGTTTCAGAAATAGCCTCGTTTTTTTCAAGGTTAAATAAGTTTGATTGATACTTTAAAATATTATCACCTAAATTTTTAATATCTCCAACAGTTGCGTAAAAGTATTCATCTACTTTTATGACTTCATCTATTAAAGATTGAAAGGGACTAAAGTAATCTTGTAAAGAATTTTCAAAGTTAATTGCAGTGTGGGCAATTTTAGCTATTTCTTGACGAATCTTATAGGCTTTTCTTTGATATTCGTAAATCTCTTGATATACTTCTAAATCTTTTACTATTTGCTGAACAATTTCTTTTTGATTTTTTGTATCTTCTGCAAGATTTTTAATTCCTTCACTAAGCAATTTTATTTTTTCTAGCATTAAAAAATAAGCATTACTCAGTAGCAAAACTGCTTTTAGATTTTCTTGTTTTTCCCATGTTAGCTCATCAAGTATTTTCGGATTTTTATGATTTTTTAGTTCTAATTTACTTCTTTCGTCTTCTAAGCTTTTTATAGCCAAATATTTTTGTTTAAATAATTCTTTTAAGTCATCCGCAAGATTTAATAAAAACTCATGATAATTATCCTTATAATTTTCTAAAAAATCAATAATATGGCTGTAATCTTTAATAAATAATTGGATTTCCTGAAAAACTTCTCCCTGGCTAATTTCTTCTTTTCGCTTAATTATCCCACCAAGGTGATGATGATATCGAACGCCTTCTTTAATTAATCTCTGACGTTCTCTAATTTTTTTTTGAACTACTTTTACAGCAGTATTTTTAAGAACTGGTAATTGATAGGTTCTTTCATAAATTGAAATAGTTTTGTAAGTAATTAGTTGTCTTTGCTGTTTAGTTAGCATAACCTGGATTTTAAAAATTACAAATATTCGTTAAGCTCTTACCCATTTCAATACCTTTGGGTCTTTTTCATAGCGGTAGGTAAACCCATCATTAGCAATAATGGACTTCCCAAGGCTAGCCTTGCTTCTGATGGTGTTAATGCTACAGTCTGTTAAAAATATCCTGAGTTAACTCCCAATTAATCTTGCGTTTAGCACTTTGAATAATATTATAAAATCTTTGCTGGATTATATTTAATTCTTTTTTTTCTCCATGAAAGAAAGCTATTGATTCAGCGTGATTACGTACATGAGTCAGGCTATAAGCATAGTTTGCATCAAATTCTAGTTCCTCTTGTTTAATCTTATTTAATTCTTGAGCCAAATAAACAGCAATTAAATTGCCTATTATCGTATAAACAACAAATACAACTGCAACAAATTGGTAAAGAGACCAGATATTGACTACATTTTTTGTTTTGCAATGCTTTTAAGGGTTTTACAGTAATATGCAAACAAAGTCTATATATTTATTTTAGCTGTAGAATGTAACTCGCGCATATTTCTTTCCATCCCATGACAGTAGCGAGCTACTAATATGAGAAGATCAATTATTTAAACACCCCATTTTTCCATAACTCCAATACCTCCTTGGCTGTAAAATAGCGTTCTTGCTCAACAGCAAGAGATTTAATCACAGAGCGCATTTTTTCATATTGCTTCCTTGGTTGAGGATTTTGTAGTTGCTTTTCAAATAGATATTGAAAATTACTAATACCACTCCATTTACCGAAGAGAACCTCTATGGTGTTGTAAGGTAAAGCAGCATAGCTTTGAGGGTCGTTAAACAAAGAATTAACATGAATGCCTGATTCGTGGCGTTGAGCAGTTTGAGAGTAAGGTGCAGCTGGACGAATTCCCAACTGCTCAATGTAATCAGTCACAGCGGCGATCGCATCATAATTAATCCCTTTGACTTCGATTCCGAAACGGACTCGCAATCCATTTAGTACCTGCTCAGTGGCAATATTTCCGGCTCGTTCACCAATTGCGCAAAACGTACCCGATACTAAAGTCGCTCCGGCTATGACAGACTGGAGAGTATTTTCGAGAGCCAAGCCCATGTCATTGTGGTAGTGTACCCCGAACCCCAGTTGTACGTGGCAGCAGGTCATTAATCCAGATATAGCTCTTTTCTGGAGTGAGAACTCCGACTGTATCACAAGCCTTCTTAGCCTTCAATCAATCTCATCAACTTGAGACTGAAACACAAGAAAATAGTGATATTGATTTTTCTCATCATCCGCAATGGAATCATGAATCCGGATGGAAGAATACTTTAAATAATCTGCATCTCATTATCCAACCACTTTTAATATTTTGGTTAATTTATCCCTGGTTAAGTATTTTCCCTAATTCACAGTTGTTACTGGGATTCAATCATTTAATTGCTGCAATTAATCAATTTAAACCCTGTTATGTTTCTGGATAATTTAGGTTCTTTACTACTTGCTTATCTCGGAAAGTGACAGAAGAGGGGTAATTATAAAAAGCCTCTGACTTACCAGAGGCTTTTTGTATCAATTGGAACATTTTTTTGGTATAACAGCTTTCTGCCTCTTGATAAGACTTTTTATGACTAAATAAGACAAAGCACTTGGAATTGACTTTTAAACACCTAACTATAGAAGTCTTTTTCATGCTGTGTTTATTGAAGAAACAGTTTAATTTAGATTCATGGTTAAACAACAGGTTCTGAAAACGGCTTGCACAAAACCAAACAACTAAGGCTCTATTGAAAATAAGAAATAATATTTATTTTCATCAAACTCTAAGCCGCTAAATTCCAGTAAATGTAAATTCAAATAGAAAGTTTACATCTGTGCAAACGACAACTTAATCTGAACTTGACCAACTCACAATCAACACCTAAAGGACAAAAAAATGGCACTTTACAATCTTGGTACACTCGGCAGCACCCCCATTCTTCAGAGTGACTTTCATTTAGATCCATCTGACCTCACGGATGTCTTTCAGTTCAAAATCACCAGTAGCAAAAACATCAACCTGTCTTTGACAGATATCAGCGCTGGCGATAATGCCGACATCCGACTGTTTCGAGATTCTAACAATAACGGTGTATTGGACGACTTCGACCGAAAAGTTGGACTTGTTTCCAATCAGGGAAGCAACCATGATGAGGCGATTAACTTTAAAACTAGCTCAGGTACTTTTTTTGCCGAAGTATCTCCGGTCAGTTTAGCTAGTTTAGGCGATCTTAGCTACGATTTAGCCTTGTCTGCGACTGAACCTTCTGGAACTGCGGTTTCAGCTAGTTTCAGCAATCTTCTGCCTAAGGAATTTGTACTTGGTAACTTGTCAGCTGATGTGACTCGTACAGGTAACGTCAATAACACTAACACTGCTGATGTTTACAACTTCTCTTTGGGAAACTTTGAGGGTGTCAACATTAAATTGAACGGACTAAGTACTGATGCTGACATGCGGCTGATCCGAGACATTAACAATAATCGCATTGTTGATGCCGGAGAGGAAATTGCACGCTCTACTAACGGAGGTATTAGTTCAGAACTGATTTCCAACATTAACCAAGCTGGTAATTACTTCTTGCAGGTTACTGAATTCAGTGGTGCGACTAACTACAACCTGACTCTTGACCACTTCACCACCACCTTTGCTTAAGTTTAGGCATCGGCAGTGATGAGCGGTACTTGAAAGCATTGTACGGCAATGCTTTCAAGCGTATGCAAATGATGCAAGCGGCAGAGAATCATACTTGAACTTTGCCGCTTTATTACAAAAATCGTAGCTGCACTTATCAAAATATTTCAACAAAATTAGGATTTAAATATGAATAAATCTTTACAAATAGGCGAACATGCCCTCTTACCGCCAGAAATTATCCCCTTTTTAGCTAGTTACAATCTAATCCCACAATTGTTATCTCAGAGTATTATCGAATCTGCGATCGCACCAATCACCTGCACATCATCCGAAACATCTCATGCTTTAGAACAATTTTATCAGCATTGGGATTTGACAACTGAGCAAAAAATCCAAGATTGGTGCTTACGTTACGGTTTAACTCAAGAACAATTAGAACTTTTTGCAACCCGAAAGCTCAGAGTCGAAAAGTTCAAGCAAATAACTTGGGGACATCAACTAGAATCTTACTTCCTTAAATACAAAAGACATTTTGATAAAGTAATTTATTCTTTAATTCGGACTGATAACAGAGGAACTGCTAACGAGCTATATTTCCGAATTACAGAAGGGGAACAGTCATTTGCTGAGTTGGCGCATGAATATTCTCAAGGACCTGAAGCTGATACAAGTGGCATCATTGGCCCGGTGGAAGTTGGTACAATTACCCCAAATTTTGCTCAGTTACTTTGCACAAGTCAAGTGAGTATAGTTCAAGCACCTGTAGCCTTTGGAGAATCATGGGTGATTGTCCGGGTGGAAAAGTTTATAACTGCACAGTTAGACAATTTTATGCGCCAACGATTGCTGCAAGAGAATTTTGAAACTTGGTTTCAACAGCAACTAAATCAACTATCACCAGAAGAAAAAACCTGGATGGGAATCAACACAAAACCAGCACAGGTTCAACAAGCCATCGCTGCATAGAACTTATTAAAATAGGGTGTCGAAAATGATGACAAATACAACCGTTGATATTCAAGAATTTATTGCTGATTTGTTTCCTTTCAATTATCTGTCACCAAATGTTTTAGAAAATTTGCTCAACAAAGTGCAATTTTGTCGCTATCGCATCGGGCAGGTAATAGTAGCACGGGAAGCGATGCCCGATCGGATTAGCATTATCTACCAAGGACAAGCGCGTTTATTAGCCTACAATTCCCAAGGACAAAATCCGGCGACACTGAAGTTACTCTCATCAGGTGAGGTTTTGGGTTGGGTAAGTCATGTGCGGGGGATTGCTTGTGAAACTGCGATCGCTTCTACTGAAGTTATCGCGATTAATCTACCTATTGCTGATTTTCTAACTTTACTCAAGCAGGAAGAGGCTTTTGTCCAAGCATTACAACATGAAATCACTCTTTTAGAAGTGTATGAACTGCTCACCGAAGAACTCAGCCGTCGCGCAGATGGTAGCAAAAATGTAATTAAGCTTGCCCAGGCTGCAACTGAAGTTGCTATCATCCGAACAATCCCTGCACACAAAGTCTTCCACCAGCATTTAAATTCAGAATTTTTGTGGTTAGTCAGCAGTAATTTTGATTCTGAGTTCCCCGTGGGTAGTCGCCTAGAATTAGATGAACTCAACCCCAAGCTGAAATTTAATCTAAATATGCGTTTGGTGGGATTGCCCAAATCAATACTTGGAGAAAATCTCGCTCCTCTTACACCAAAAATACTTTTACCCGCAGAGATTCCCTACGCCTCAGAAACTACTGCCACAGAAGAACCAGCAGCTTGGGGTAAACAAAAGAAGTTTCCTTATATCAAAGGTAGAGGGCCGCTAGATGGTTCCCTCGCTTGCTTCCACATGTTGAGCCAATACTTTAATATCTCTTGGCGCAAAGATACACTACGCCGGGTGTTGACAAAACAGCAAGAACAGAAAGGTATTATATCTCTGCAATTTTGCGCCGCCGCCGCCGAGTTGATGGGGTTGACAACACAGATGGTGAAAGTTCCCGCCGCCGCAATCGGCCGCTTGCAATTCCCAGTCATGATTTCTTGGCAAGATAGTTTTGCCATTATCTACAAAAATAGCAATCAAGAGTTACTCATTGCTGTTCCAGAGATGGGACTACTGCGCTACAAATTGCGAGACTTTGCCGAAAATTGGGGGGCTGAAGGAGAAGTTCTGCTGCTACAAACCACCAAAAATACTCCCAAGGCGCGGTTTAGTTTGAGTTGGTTTGTACCCTCACTGCGGCGCTATCGCAAAGTATTAATTGAAGTACTCATTGCTTCCATTGTTATTCAACTGTTTGGATTGGTAAATCCTCTTGCCACACAGGTGATTATTGATAAAGTATTGGTTGGCAATAGTCCTGATACCCTGGAAGTTTTCGGCATCTTTTTGCTGGTAGTTGCAGTCATCGAAGCAATACTTACCAGCGTTCGCACTCATTTATTTACAGATACCACCAACCGGATTGACCTCACCCTTGGTTCTGAGGTGATTAATCACCTGTTGCGTTTGCCTTTATCTTACTTTGAACGCCGCCCTGTGGGGGAATTGGCAACGCGAATCCACGAATTAGAAAACATCCGCTCTTTTTTAACTGGTACAGCCCTAACTGTGGTGATGGATGCTGTATTTTCGGTGATTTACATCGTAGTAATGGCGATTTACAGCCCAGTGTTGACACTAGTTGCTTTGGCAACAGTACCGCTCTTTGGCTTGCTCAACTTGATGGTATCACCTTTGATGCGGCGACAATTGCAAGAGAAAGCTGAGTGCAATGCCGAGACGCAATCTTATTTAGTAGAAGTAATGGGGGGAATGCAGACAGTCAAGGCGCAAAATTTAGAAATGCGATCGCGCTGGCAATGGCAAGAACGCTATGCTCGTTACATCAGCGCTGGTTTCAAAACAGTCTCTACCCAAACTACCGCCAGTTCTATTAGCAGTTTTCTCAACAAGTTTTCCAGCATGTTAGTGCTGTGGGTGGGAGCTTTTCTCGTCCTCAATCAGCACCTTACCTTGGGACAACTCATCGCCTTTCGCATCCTGGCTGGTTATGTCACCAGTCCCTTGTTACGCCTGATGCAACTTTGGCAGAATTTCCAAGAAACCGCTTTATCTCTGCAACGCCTTGCTGATATTTTAGACACTCCCCAAGAAACAGAAATCGGCAACTCTCAAAATATCCTTATGCCCAGTATTCAAGGTAGTGTCAGGTTTGAAAATCTCAGCTTCAGTTTCTCGGAACATGGGCCAATGCAACTGTGCAATATTAACTTAGACTTTCCGGCTGGCTCCTTTGTGGGAATTGTTGGTCAAAGCGGTTCCGGTAAAAGCACTCTGCTAAAATTATTACCTCGGCTTTACGAACCCAAGTCCGGTAAAATCTTGATTGATGGCTACGATATCAGCAAAGTAGAACTCTATTCCTTACGTCGTCAAATTGGTATGGTGTTACAAGATACCCTCTTGTTTGATGGCACAATCCGCGAAAACATTTCCTTGGGATATCCTGATGCTAGCGATGAAGAAATTATTACTGCTGCCAAGGTAGCATTCGCCCACGACTTTATTATGTCTTTACCCAATGGCTATAACACCCGTGTAGGCGAACGAGGTTCGGGGCTTTCTGGGGGACAACGCCAAAGAGTAGCGATCGCTCGTACTGTTCTGCAAAATCCCCAATTACTGATTCTTGATGAAGCAACCAGTGCCTTAGATTACAATGCCGAAGCCCAAGTCTGTACTAACTTGGCAAGAACCTTCCAAGATAAAACAGTGTTTTTCATCACTCATCGCCTCAGCACAATTCGCAATGCCGATGTCATTCTGATGATGGATCAAGGTGCTGTAGTAGAACAGGGAACTCATGAAGAATTAATGGCGCTCAAAGGTTATTACTACTGTTTGTATCAGCAACAGGAAGCGAAAGTTTAGGCAGGAGGGAGGAGGCAACAGGCAATAGGCAATAGGCAGGAATAAATACTATTGCTTCGACCTTTGAACTCGGAACTTTGACCTTTGAACTCGGAAGTTGAGCCTTTTTGCTTGAACGTTGAGCCTTTGAACTCGGAAGTTGAGCCTTTTTGCTCGAACGTTGAGCCTTTGAACTCGGAAGTTGCACCTTTTTGCTTGAACGTTGAGCCTTTGAACTCGGAAGTTGCACCTTTTTGCTTGAACGTTGAGCCTTTGAACTCGGAAATTGCACCTTTTTGCTTGAATGTTGAGCTTCTCAACTCGGAACTTTAACCTTAGCACTTCTAACTCTTGTACAGACGCGATGAATTGCGTCTCTCTGCACTCCCCAATGCCCAATGCCCCATTCCCCATTCCCCATTTATTATGAATATTCAATATAAATTCGATCAACCAGTTCTTTTACAACAAACTCCTACTTGGTCACGAGCGATCGCCTGGACTATTATCGGAGTTAGCACCTTCACAGTAATTTGGGCCTCAGTCTTCCAAATTGATGAATCAATTCATGCTACTGGCAAGTTAGAACCACAGGGTGCAGTCAAAGAAATTCAGGCTCCGGTTCATGGTGTTGTCAACGAAATTCTAGTCAAAGATGGTCAACGAGTCAAAAAAGGTGAAACACTCATTACTCTAGAAAAAACTTCTTCTGAGGCGGAATTAACTTCATTCAAACAAAGTCGTGCGGCTCAATTGCTTGCAAAACAGTCGCTAGAGCAAGAAAATGACTTCTATCGCCGTCAGCTTCAAGGGAGCATATCACTACAACAAGTGGCACAGCAAACTGCTCTGTTGAAAATTAAACCAGAATTAGCTTTCTTGACCAAAAGCCGAGCAGCGATTATTGCCGAAAACCAGTTGTACCGGACACAATTAAACGGTGCGACTGCTGAAAGTCCTCTCACAAGAGAGCAACAGTTACGCTTGCAAAATCGCCAAATAGAATTAGAATCGCGTTTAGCCACAGCTAATTTAGAAACGGGACAGACACAACAGCAATTTTTCCAGACTCAGGCACAGTTAACTAGCGCTAAAGAGTTGCTGACAATTAATCAACAAATTCTTCGCAGGTTTGAACCTCTAGCACAGCAGGGGGCGATTTCCCAGGTGCAGTACTTGAAACAGCAACAGGATGTCAGCACCAAACAAGCAGAAGTAATCCGATTGAATCGGGAACAGCAGCGATTACAATTAGCGATCGCACAATCAAATGAAAAACTTCGCAATACTGCGGCTGTGTCTCAAGAAGACTTATTAGCCAAAATTACAGATAATGACAAAAAAATTGCCGAAATTGACAGCCAATTAACCAAAGTAATTGTAGATAATCAGAAACGCCTCTATGAAATTAATGGTCAGATTGGTGAGATTGAGAGTAAGTTAATTCAGGCACAACAAACTCTTAAATATCAGAAAATTACTGCACCTGTAGATGGTACTGTTTTTGAACTTAAAGCTAAAACAGCAGGATTTGTAATTAATTCTAGTGAACCGTTACTAAAACTTGTTCCTAGTGATAACTTGGTTGCTAACGTATACATCACCAACCGCGACATCGGTTTTGTCAGAGAAGGGCAACAAGTGGATGTGAGAATTGATTCCTTCCCCTTCCAAGAGTATGGTGATATCAAAGGCGAACTAATTGAAATTGGCTCTGATGCTCTACCTCCAGACCAAGTTTATAATTTCTGGCGTTTTTCCGCAAAAGTCCGCCTACATGGGCAGAAATTACTGATTAATCAGCGTCAAATTCCATTGCAATCCGGGATGTCCATTGATGCTAATGTGAAATTGCGTCAGCGCACCATTATAAGTATCTTCACTGATTTCTTAGTGCAGAAGACTGAAAGCTTAAAATCTCTCCGTTGAACAAAGTCCTCAACTTTGTACTGTTACTTAAAAAACATTAATTACTCAGGAATCAATATCAATGCAAATCACTGTAACGTATGGATTAATTACTGATTCAGGTACATCAATTGTTAATTCTCCTAACGGATTGGGATTAAGAATAGAATCCATAATTGCACAGCGGCTTGTGTAGGTTAATGGTCTGCCGTCAGCAAGAACAAATACCGATTTTACCCGTTTGATTGGTATACCCCTAACTGATATTGTTTCGTAAGGTTTCATTAATAGGTGTAGATAAATGCGATCGCCCTTACGAGTTGAGGGGCCATAAAACTGCCACGGTTCTAACCCTGGGGTTGTATCAAGTATACTTTCACTGTGGCTCTCCATCCAATCTGCTATATCTTTGAGACGCTCTAATTGTTCAGGAGGGATTTGTCCATTACCCATTGGACTAACATTGAGCAAAAGATTGCCTCCTTTGCCTGCTACTTCGCAAAGGGTATGAATTAGCTGACGAGATGACTTGAAGCAATGATCGTCTGAATTATATCCCCAACTTTCATTAATAGTCAGACAAGTTTCCCAAGGATGATCGGGTGGATGAGGCGGAATAAACTGTTCAGGAGTTTCAAAGTCTCCACAATTTGGAAGACGATCGTTGATGAGAATATTCGGTTGTAAATCACGAATCATTTTTGCTAAATTTTGAGACTGCCATTGCTCTGGAGTGCATTCCCAACTTCCGTCAAACCAAATGATGTCAATTTGACCATAGTTGGTCAATAATTCTCGGATCTGATTGAACATAAATTGGATATATCGCTCCCACTGTTGCGCTGTAGGTTGAGGTAGCTGGTCAAAGCGATAAGGTTTATCTGCTTCTGTAAAAGCTGGATAGTCTGGATGATGCCAGTCACTAAGCGAAAAATAAAGACCAATACGCAATCCGACAGAGCGCATCGCTTCGATATATTCACGTACAATATCTTTTTTGTAAGGTGCAGATGCAATTGAAAAGTCTGATTCTTGGGTATGAAATAGGGCAAAACCATTATGATGCTTGGCTGTTAATATGGCATATTTCATTCCGAGACTTTTTGCTAAATGTGCCCATTCTTGGGGATTGTATTGTTGTGGATTGAAAGTATTAGCTGTGTAGTGATATCTCTCAACTGTAATATCTTTGCAAAAAGGAAGGCTGAATACACCCCCAACTAACGGCCAAGATAACTCACATCCTTGTTGAGAACTATGTCCCCAATGAATAAACATCCCCAATCGAGCTGTATCAAACCAGTTATTCATCATGGTGAAATTTGGCAATAATTCTACTTAATTAGGAGAAATAGCTCCCTTTGCATCTTAGTATATATACAGTTTTTGGTTGTTATTATTTGTTAGCTGAGGTGAAAATGCGTAACTTCGACAAAGCTCAGTGACCACCGCAGGCATCGCTATAAAGTGGGGCGTAGCTTTTTGCCCCTTTTCCTCAGAACTAGAGACAAGCGCTTGCTTGCCGTGGGTATAGCGTTGTAGGGCGTTACAATGCAGGGTCTTTTTCTAGCATCTTGTTGGCTGTTAGGGGGTTAGGTTTCTGAAGCCGACTGTTTAAATTTAAGTGAATAAGGAAAAAACTATGAATAATTCCGCTACAGTCTTATTTAAAACCAACTTTATTCTTTTTACAAATGAATATAGAAGAAGCATTAGTAATTTTAGATACGTTTATTGAACATGGCTTAAGTGATGTTCAGGAAATAATATTTCGTCAAGCTTGGGAAGGAAAAACTTATCCAGATATCGCTGAAAGCTGTGGTTATGATGCCAATTATATAAAAGATGTTGGTTCTAAGTTATGGAAGTTACTTTCACAAGCTTTTGGGGAGGAGGTGACAAAAAGTAATTTTCGCTCAGTATTGAGGCGGCGAAGCCCCCGGCGGTCACTGAGCGCAGCCGAAGTGCAGGCTTTGCCTACGCAAAGTAGCGTTGTGTCAGAAAAACTACAAGCTGTGCCAGCAGCCTTGAGACAGTCTCAGCAAACAAGCACAGGGAAAGATGGGATATCAGCATCTTCTTTAGTGATCGAAAAGCAAGACGAGAGAAAAACCCCAGTCCTTAATTCCGACTTCTTAGAAATTCCTGGTGGCTCAGTGCCGCTCAATTCCTTTTTTTACATAGAGCGTCCGCCAATTGAAGAACGCACATATACAGAAATCAATAAACCTGGAAGCCTAATCAGAATCAAAGCCCCCAGCAAAATGGGAAAAACGTCTCTAATGCACAGAATTCTTACTCATGCTAAACAGACTGGGGTACACACCGTACAGATCGGTTTACAGAGAGCAGATAGTCAAGTTTTCACCAGCTTGGAAAAATTCTTACGCTGGTTTTGTGCTAACGTCAGTCGGCAGTTGAACCTAGAAATCAGACTAGATGATTATTGGGATGAGGATATTGGCAGCAAAGTCAGCTGCACATTGTATTTACAGGAGTATTTGCTAGAGAAAATCGACGCTCCGGTAGTCTTAGCTTTGGATGAAGTGAATCGAATTTTCGAGTATCCAGAAATCTCTAGGGATTTTCTGCCGCTACTGCGTTCTTGGTATGAAGATGCTTCCGAATTAGAAATCTGGCGAAAACTCCGATTACTAGTTGTTCATGCCACTGAAGCTTATATTCCGTTAGATATTAATCAATCCCCTTTCAACGTAGGACTACCGATTAAATTACCAGAATTTAGTTTAGAGCAGATGCAGGATTTGGCAGTGCGTCATGGATTGGATTGGGCTAAAGGTGAGAAAGGATTGGAAAAGCTGGCTCCTCTACTAGCGATGATTGGTGGACATCCCTATCTAGCTCGTCTGGCTCTTTATAACCTGGGACATGAAGAAGTAACTCTAGAGCAACTACTAAACGAGGCTCCCACAATTGCCGGCATTTATAGCAACTATTTACGGCAGCATCTAGCCAATCTTCAAGAACATCCCGAATTAGCGATCGCACTCAAACGGGTAGTTACCTCTCCAACAAGCGTGCAATTAGAAGCGATCGCTGCCTACAAATTAGAAAGTATGGGTCTGGTAAAACTTGAAGGAAATCAAGCAATACCTAGCTGTGAGTTGTATCAGCTGTATTTCCAAGAGCAATTAACCTAAACGCTATGAATAAATACGAATATCAAATTGGTGGTAGTCTTAAAGTCGATGCTCCTAGCTATGTAGAACGACAGGCTGATATTGAACTTTATAATGCTCTCATCCAAGGTGAATTTTGTTATGTATTTAGTTCCCGACAGATGGGTAAATCTAGCTTGCGGTTACAAACAAGGCACCGATTAGAACAAGCAGGCTACAGTTGTGCTTCTATCGATATGACTCGGATCGGCAACAGCAATATTACCCCTGCTCAGTGGTATAAGGGCATAGTAGTTGACTTATTAAGGAGCTTTAATATCTTTGGCAAAGTTAATTTAAAAACCTGGTGGTCGGAGCGAGAAGATTTGCCTGCATTACAGCGATTAAGCCAATTTGTCGAAGATATTTTGTTAGTTGAACTTAAAACTGAAAAGATATTTATTTTTATTGATGAAATTGATAGTGTTTTAGGTTTAAATTTCCCTGTAGTCGATTTTTTTACCCTAATTCGCTCATGCTACAATCAGCGAGCCGAAAATCCGGAATATAACCGCCTAACTTGGGCACTGTTCGGAGTAGCAACGCCTTCAGATTTGATTGCCGATCGCAACTGTACTCCATTTAATATAGGTAAATCTATTGAACTGCACGGCTTTAACTTCTCAGAAGTTCAGCCATTAGCAGTAGGGTTAGAAGGTAAAGTCGCTAATCCAATGGCAGTTATCAAAGACATTTTGGCTTGGACAAATGGTCAACCTTTTCTGACTCAAAAGCTTTGTCAGATAGTAGTACAAGAAAGAAATTCTGGAAGCAAAAATGTTGAAGAGCAGAGAAGTATAGAAGTTGACGAGCGTTATAAATTAGATGACCATTTACCGATTATTAATCAACATTTAATAAATTTTTATTATCAATTTCCATTGTTAGTTTTAGAAAAACTCGTACAGACCCATATTATAGAGAAATGGGAAGCAAAGGACGATCCTGAGCATTTGAAAACAATCCGCGATCGCTTGCTGAGAAATGAGCAGCGTGCTGGAGGTTTGCTAGGAATGTACCAGCAAATTTTACAAGGAATTCAGGTAGCTTCTGATGATGGCGAGGAGCAAATAGAACTGCTGTTGTCGGGATTAGTAACCAAGCAGCAAGGTCAACTAATAGTGAAGAACCGCATTTATGAAGAGGTTTTTAATCAAACTTGGGTAGAAAAACAATTAGCAAAGTTGCGACCATATTCCCAAGCATTGAACGCTTGGGTAGCCTCAGAACACTGTGACAATTCACGACTATTACGCGGGACAGCCTTACTTGAAGCTCTAGCTTGGTCACAAGGCAAAAGCTTGAGTGATTTGGATTATCAGTTTTTAGCGGCTAGCCAAGAATGCGATCGGCGAGAAGTTGAGACATGGTTAGAAGCAGAACGAACTAAAGAAGTTAAAGCTAGATTAGTTCAAGAGCAAAAAGCAGCTAGATTTCAAAGATTATTTTTTATCGGCGCATTCGGTTGGGCATTGATAGTTGTTTTAGGATTGGGGATAGTGACTTTCCAGTATAAAAAGCACTGTTCCGTTACCTCAAAGCAATTACTAGATCAACCTTGAACCGAACGCAAAATAATTCTACTCATGAAAAATTCCCTAATTTAGGTGCAGCCGCTATATTACTCTTGAACATGCTCAAACAGAATTTTGAGATATTTCTCTAATGATTTAGCAGGTGTTTCTTTCCGCCACACGGCAGTCGATCGCCCATAACGGATCGGATGGTGGAGCGGCATAAACACAACTTTGGAATGAGGTAGGGAGGCTCCTTCTTTCGGCATCACTGAGACTCCTTGCCCTGCGGCAACCAGAGCAATTATTGAGGAATGACTATCAGCAAACAAGTGCAGATTTGGCATGAAGCCAGCGCAGAGACAATGGTCGCGGATACGATTGTTCCGCTTGGGATACTTTTCTTCAGACATCCCGATAAATTTTTCAGTGGTAAGTTCAGCCAGATCAATCGAGTCCTGATGTGCCAATGGATGGGTATCCGGTAATAGAGCAACAATAGGCAGTTTCTTGACGCATTTGACTGTAAACTCTTCTCTTAATTCATCAGGTGGGTTGCCTATAAAGGCAATGTCGATCGCGCCTTCTCGTAATGCTCTAACTTGCTCACCTGGCGACATCTCGTGAAAGCGAATAGCAATCTGAGGATAGGCAAGTTTAAAGCAGTGTAGGGTTTCACCAAGCAAACTTTGGAGAATAGTCGGAAAGTAGCCAATAACCAAAGGCTCATCTGTATTGCTGTAATGAGTCTTGATAGTTTGTACAGCCACATGGCTACGATTCAAAATATCTTTTGCTTGTTCGAGAAAAAATTTCCCCCCTTCTGTCAGTGCCAATCCATCAGATTGTCTAAGAAAAAGCACAATACCTAGTTCATCTTCAAGGTTTTTGATTTGACGGCTTAACGCAGGCTGGGAAATATACAGCCGGACGGCAGCACGGCTAAAGTTGAGTTCTTGTGCAACGGTCACAAAATATTTAAGATGCCGTAATTCCATAAATTGTATTGGGTATACCTAAATGTTATAGTTATCATAATTATAAAGCATTAGTTTTGACAGTTTTTACATATAAAGAACTCTTTTTTTCAATTACTAAAATACGAATTATTGTGAAAACCAAATTTCTTGCTAGTAAAGCGGTGTGGAAAAACAAAACTATATAAAGTAAAATAAAATAGGCTGTAATACCTCTCTACTCTGGATTCTAGCTAACAGCCTCAGCTTTATTATAATAATAAGTATCCTTGCTGCCCCACTTATAAACAAAACAAATTAAGCATTTGAACGAATATTTATTCAGACTTTAAATAGCTTCTTTATCAAATCTTTATATATATATTCCGTATGAATAAGATATATTCTTATTGTATTTGTTAGGAAACTAATACTAAGACTAAAAGGTTGTTTTAAAAGTCATTAGCGATGTATTAAATACTTTTTATCTCCCTAAATCCACGCCACTTTCTACAAGGAAAGGAACCTAACCATCACAATGACTCCTTTTTTATAAAGAGAATTTGAGAGGTTTATCTCCTTAAAAAAGGGGAGCTATTGGGGGGATAAATGAGTTTCTAAAATCAGAGCCTACCACTTTTCAAACATCCTTTAAAAGAACATATTTGTGCTTGTCCTATAGGTCTTGCACATTTGTTCTGAAACTTTAACTTTGCAAACATAAAACGATTACAACAATAGAGAGTTTAGCTCATGTCAGATATAACAGGTGATATGTCTTCTGCTTTGGGAACTAATAGCTTCGTTGTGAATAGTCTTTCAGACGTAGTTAATTCCCATGATGGCCTGACAACTTTGCGGGAAGCAGTTATCGGTGCTAACGCTTTGAGTGGAAGCAATACGATCGAGTTTGATTTAGCAGCAGCTTCAACAATCAAGTTGACCCAGCAGCTAGATATTCTGGACGACTTAGTTATCAAGGGATTGGGAGCACAAAATTTAACCATCAGCGGCGCTTCAGCTTTCAATAATCTTTTCGTTAACAGCGCCAATGTTGCGATCGATGGCTTGACCTTTGCCGATGCTAAGAACGGCATTAGTGTGGGTAGTGATGTTAACCTAACGGTCACAGACAGTCTTTTCCGCAACAACGCAGAGGATGGTATTAATATCAGCGGCAGCAGTAACACTGTTACAGTTAAGAATTCGTCTTTGAGCAACAATACTGATGACGGTATTGACCTGAATGGTACTGACAATACGCTGAAAATTTATGGTTCAAGCGTCTTTAACAATGGTGCTAATGGTCTTGAAATTGATGCCACTAAGAGTAGCCTGACAGTCAGTGGTAGCAGCTTGACTGGCAACACTGGCGATGGAATCAGATTCGATGAAGGCGGCAACAACTCGCTGACCGTTCTCAACACCGACCTCACTGGTAACACAGGTGATGGGTTGGATATTCAGAGCGATGGTAATGTCGTCACCCTCAAGAAAGTTGATGTAAGTGGCAACGGTGTTGGTGATGCAGTGGAAGCCGAAGATGGCATCGAAATTGTTGGTAGTCACAACAAACTCACGCTAACTGATGCCACCATCGACAACAATGCTGATGACGGCATTGACTTGAATGCTACTGACAACACCCTGAAAATTTATGGTTCAAGCGTCTTTAACAATGGTGCTAATGGTCTTGAAATTGATTCTACTAACAGTAGCCTGACAGTTAGTGGTAGCAACTTGACTGGCAACACTGGTGATGGAATCAGATTCGATGAAGGCGGCAACAACTCGCTGACCGTTCTCAACACCAACCTCAGTGGTAACACAGGTGATGGGTTGGATATTCAGAGCGATGGTAATGTCGTCACCCTCAAGAAAGTTGACGTAAGTGGCAACGGTGTTGGTGATGCAGTGGAAGCCGAAGATGGCATCGAAATTGTTGGTAGTCACAACAAACTCACGCTAACTGATACCATCATCGACAACAATGCTGATGACGGTATTGACTTGAATGGTACTGACAACACCCTGAAAATTTATGGCTCAAGCGTCTTTAACAATGGTGCTAATGGTCTTGAAATTGATGCTACTAAGAGTGCCCTAACAGTTAGTGGTAGCAGTTTTACTGGCAACACTGGCGATGGGATCAGATTCGATGAAGGCGGTAACAACTCACTGAGCATTTTCAATACCGATCTCACTGACAACACAGGCGATGGTTTAGATATCAATAACGATGGAAATGTCGTCACCCTCAAAAAAGTTGACTTGAGTGGTAACGGTGTTGGTGATGCAATTGAAATCGAAGATGGACTCGAAATTGATGGCAGTAACAACACAATCGCGGTGAGTCAGGTTACCAGCAACAACAATCCGGGTGATGGCATCGACTTCAACGGAGACAATAACAAGGCTGCTATAACAGGTGCCACTATCACTGGCAATGGTGAGGATGGTATTGAAATCAGTGAAGGCAGCGATGGCAACACGCTTACCGTCACCAATAACAACATCAGCAACAATGCAGGTGAAGCGATCGCCAATCGAGGTAGCAACAACATCATCATCAATTAAGGGATAACGTCAAGCTTGCACCACTATCGATGTACAGAGTGGTAATCAAGCTTGTCAAAGCTCATAACTGATACTCCGTCAATTCAGGGGTCAGAATCTAGGGCTTCTGACTCCTGGATTTAACGGAAAAATACGCATTTTGCAGATTTTTAGCAAAATCGCTTTGATTCATTGAATAATTCGAGGTGTGATTCATGAAAATTAAAAAATTACCTGTATTGCTTGCAATGATGACTTGTTCATCCATTCCCTTTGTGTTTGCAGTCTCATCTGCTCAGGCTGCCGATTTCACATTCAGCGCGAATTTTAGCAATGGATATTTAGCCAAAGGTTTGTTTGCAACGAAAAGTGATACTCCGCCTTCTTTCTCGGAAATTAATCCAAATTTTCCATCGGTTCCATTTACAACTCAATTTTTACAATCCACATCCCTATCGATTTTCGACTCCACCAATACACTTCTGCAAAGTGGTAGTGTGGTTATCAATGGCATCTCAACTGATGCATTTTTGCGTTTGGATTACGATAGCTCTCTAACTGCTAACCTTCCAGCATTAAATATCAGCACGGAGACACCTAGTCAAAATCCGTACTACTTCATCGGCAATAACGTTTATAGCAATAGTAATCCTGTTCCACCTGGTAGCACTAATTACAACCTCTTTTTGTATGACAGAACTACTGACAAATATACTTTCTTAGGTGACACAACTAATATTAAGGCAACACACGTCCCTGAACCTTCTTCAGCAATTAGTTCACTTGCATTTGCTGCTTTCGGTTTTGGTTTTGCTTTTAAACGGAGGCTGAATAACAGGATTAAATCAAACTGTCTCGCAACCAATAACCTCTAGCAATTAAGAGTTGATTTATAAAGTAAATCTTAAGTAGGGTGTGTTATGGCTTTAGCCTATTAACGCACCGCCACATAGTACGGTGCGTTAAGCGCTTGACCAAAGTTTTTCGTGACAAACCATATTGAAATATTAACCCAACATTTGCTCCTAGTTCACGTTGGGTTGAACGACAGTGAAACCCAACATAGATTCATAGATTTTATTACAAGTAATTACCCGAACTTGATATTACGCCCACATTAAACAAACTAATTTTCATAACTCAGATAGAATTGCTATAGTAAGCACTAGTACATAAATATTGCTGATCTTTGAATTCTAGATAACTAAAAGTTATTTTCACATGTAGATTTCGACCATCTTGAGTTAGGTGAATAGATTCAAAACTGGAAGAGTCTTTTTGTCTAAGTTCCTGCCATTGTGAGTGCCAAGTTTCTGCGGGAAAATTGGGATCAATATCGTGAACGGTCATGGTCAGTAATTGTTCGCGAGAATAGCCTAAAACGCGGCAAGCTGCTTCGTTTACATAAACAAACTGGGCATTTGAATTAACAAAAAAAATTGAATCTCTAAACTTATCTAAATAAAATTGGCTTAACCGCAATGCTGATTCTGCTTTTTGTCGGTCGCTAATTTCCTGTTGCAAAAGGGAATTTTGCTCAGTGAGTTTTTTTTGTAGTCTTCGGATAGTCAAGTTATTTTCCACACGGGCAAAAACCTCTTCTTCACTAAAAGGTTTGGTAATATAATCTACTCCCCCGACTGCAAAAGCTTTAACCTTGTCAAATACTTCATCCAAAGCGCTAATAAAAATCACTGGGATGTCGCGGGTTATTTCCGAGGCTTTCAAATGTTGGCAGACTTCATAGCCATTCATTTCTGGCATCATGATGTCAAGCAAAATTAAATCTGGCGGTGCAGCTTGTGCTGTTTTTAAAGCTGTTGCCCCGTTAATCACTCTGCGAATTTCATACCCTAACTGAGTTAACATGGCAGATAAAAGTCGCAAATTATCGGGTGTATCATCCACAACAAGAATATTTGCTTTTGGTAGCTGAACTTGATGGTTATCCATATTTAAGTAAGTGGGCGTAAATAATTATTGTTGGGATAAGGCAATAGGCAATAAGTATAAGGGTTTTAACCTAATTTATTTTTCTTTACATAGTTTGATTTTATTGTGCCAACTTACTTATTAGAACTGATTTAAAAAGTAAATATTAGAGTGTTTTGGTTTGATGTGGGCTTGGATATACTAATTATTGCAGTTGCTGCTCTTACGGTTGGGTTAAATCAATAACTTTATCAATCCGAAAGTTATTAACCCAATCAGACAGAGTGTTTGCCAAAAGAGCAGATTCTTCAGGAATTTGCTCAAGCAAGCTGAAAATTAGCTTTTCGTCAGTACACAGTGCCGCTTGGTGTAGCTGTATTACCCACTCAGTGGGCATTTGAGCCAGAATCTCTTCTAATGATAGAACTTTAAGGTTGGAATTATCTGCAAATTGGTCTTTTTGAAGGGGTTCCTGTTCATATTCATAACGCACCCCTAAATATTTAGATATTATATTTAAGATTACTTCCTCTCGGAATGGCTTACGCACAAAATCGTTGCAGCCTGCCGATAAAACCACAAACCGTTCCTCGTCAAAAGCACTAGCAGTTAGAGCAATAATCACAGTAGCTTGACCTTTTAAAGTAGCTCTAATTTGTTTAGTGGCTTCATACCCATCCATCACGGGCATTCGCATATCCATGAAAATCAGGTGGGGTTCCCAAGTTTGCCAGAGAGCGATCGCTTCTTGTCCGTTAGCTGCTGCCTGAGTTTCAAAACCAATACTATTAAATAACTGCGTTAATAAATCACAATTGTCTTCGCGATCATCAACTATCAGGATTCTGTATACAGGTTGCCCTGGTGTCAAAGCAATTACTCTACGTTTGAGTGTTGGTGGTGCAATATCTAATGAGTCTGCTAGTTCAATTTTGATATCAAAGTAGAAAGTTGAGCCACTGCCTACCACACTATGAACTCGGATATCGCCACCCATTAACTGCACAAATTGACGGCTGATTGTTAGTCCCAATCCTGTCCCTTCTCTTACTTGTCTGGCACTTGCAGTCTGAACGAAAGGCTGAAATAAATTATCTAATTCCTCGGTAGGAATTCCCAATCCTGTATCTTCAATTTCAAAGGTAATCAGGGATTGGGGATTGGGCACAAGAGGCAGAGGGGCAGAGGGGCAGAGGGGCAGAGGAGAAAGACTTACTGCAACTTCTCCCCTGCTCCCCAAGCTTACCCGCAACGTCACGCCCCCAGTATTGGTAAATTTGATCGCATTTCCCAATAGGTTGATCAGCACTTGTCGAAGCTTACTTTCGTCTGTGAAGATATATTGGTGCAAATTTGGAGCAAGTTCAAATGAGAGTGATAACTTTTTGTCCTTGGCTCGTACCTGAAACATCTGTTGCATCTCTTGCAATAACCTATGCAAATCAAAGGATGTAAGGTTAAGTACAATCCGTCCAGCTTCGATTTTGGACATTTCCAGCACATCATTAATTAAGTTGAGCAGGTGTTCTCCACTACGATTGATAGTTGCTAAAGAGTCTCGCTGACGTTTGCTGAGGGTGGTGTCTCGTTCCATTAGCTGGGCAAAACCCAAAATGGCATTGAGTGGCGTTCGCAGTTCATGGCTCATGTTGGCTAAGAAAGCGCTTTTTGAACGGTTGGCAGTTTCGGCGGTTTCTTTGGCAATCCGTAGTGCCTCTTCAGCCTTGTGCCGCGATCGCCCAATGGCTATGAGTTCGCTCACCAGTTGCAATAAGTTGATTTCCTCTTGGCTCCAAGTTTTGGATTTGTTAACAGTATCTAATTCCAGTAAACCAACGACTTTGCCGGCGTAAATCATCGGTACAGCCACTACAGATTTAATTAATTCTCTGTAAGTCAATTCTGTCTCGGCGTTCGCTGGTGAAATATTTGCAATGCGAGACGCTTGTAAACCTTGAATAGGATTACCGTTGAGAATTTGGTTATAAAACCAGGGCAACGGCTCAGATGAAGTGGTGTTGTTTAATAATATGCTGCTGGGATTATACCATTCATGGGCGATGTTAAATTGCTGTTGTGGCTCGTCATATTCAAAGATGCAGCTGCATTCAGCCCCCATAAATTCGGCGATCGCTTGCAGTGTAAAATTGATTGCGGTATCTGCATCCTGGTCGATAAACTCGCGAGAAATGCTGTTTAATAGTCTATCTACCTGAGCGCGATGCCAAAGGGTGGCTTCAACTTGCTTACGTTCAGTCAAGTCTTGCACCAACCCCTGAATGAGTTTGCGCTCACCCAACTTAAATACCGTTAACCACACCTCAGCCGGAAAATCTGTACCATCGGCGCGACGGTGAACCCATTCAAAACGATGTCTGCCTTGCTCGTAGGCGATCGCAATTTGTTCACGGGCTAAACTAGCAGAAGTTTGTCCGTTTGGTTGAAATGGTGGTGAAAATTCACTGGGATGCTTCTGCAAAAACTCTTGTCGAGAATAGCCGAATAGTTCCTCTGCTGCCCGGTTACAATCAAGGGGAATTCCGTTTTCCTGTAACATGACAGCAATACTAGTTGATTCGTAAAGAGCGCGAAATCTGGCTTCTGATTGTCGCAAAGATTCTTCTACAAGTTTGCGATCGCTAATATCGGTAATGACGGCATCTATACAGCCATCTTCAGCATTCCGTCTCAACGATATTAATCCCCAACCAAGAGATTTATCTCGACGACACAGTTGCAACTCAAAGTTACGTACCTCACCCTGCTGTGCCATTTCTGCCAACAGCAGTTGGCGATCGTTTGGATTCGCGTAAAACTCCGTCGTGAATTGCTTGCCAATTAGATCGGTGGCGCAACTATAACCCAAAATTTCGGCTTGGCGTTGGTTAGCTTCCAGAAACAGCCCATCTTCTAAGCGAATCCGAGCAATCCCCACTTGAAAGTTTTCAAAAATGTTGCGATATTTCTGTTCGCTGCGACGTAGAGCTTCTTCTGACTGTTTGCGCGCCGTAATATCGCGGAAGTACCAAATTCTACCGTAGTAATCTTCTGTTGGCGATCGCACAGATGCAGAATATCGGTCTAGAGTTCTTCCATCTTTCAGGCGAATTTCATCCCGGCTGATTTGGTCTGGATGGGCGTAGAGATACTCAACTTTTGCCAGAAACTCCTGCGGCTGTTCTAGTTTTTCGAGTGCTAATTCTAGTAATCGCCGATTGTTACCACTGACAAATCTTTCTGGAATTTGCCATAACTGACAAAAACGCTGATTGTAAGATACAACTCGATTATTTTCATCAACGACTAAGATTCCATCAATTGAAGCTTCTTGTTGGGCTTTGAGTATGGCATTACTGCGGTGTAAATCTGCCTCTACTTGCTTGCGATCGTTGATGTCAGCAACCACGGCTTCTAGACAATTATCTTCCACATTTAAGCGTAAGGAAAATAAGCCCCAGTGAGCCTTACCGTTGCATTGGTAAAATTGTAGCTCAAAGTTGTTGAGTGAACCTTTTTGACGCAGTTCATTTATTAGACGCTGGCGATCGCTTGGGTTTGCATAAAAATCTGTGGTAAATTTTGTGCCACCAATTAAGTCTGCTACAGAACTGTAGCCTAATAGCTCGGCAAGGCGTTGATTGGCATCTAAAATCAGTCCATCATCAATTCGGCTGCGAAGGATGCCAAATTGAGAGTTCTCGAACAGGTTGCGAAACTTTTGCTCACTCTTGAGCAAAGCTTGTTCAGCCTGCTTCCGCTCTGTAATCACACGCGCAACGCTGATCAGTACCAAGTTACCATCGATATCATCAGTTGTAGCTAAGTTTGTGGCTTGCCATTGCCAACTACCATCCTTGAGTCTAGCTCTATACTCAACTTCCACCCTCTCCCCTGTTGTTACTACCCTGTTGACTGCATCTAAACAACTTGGTAAGTCATCAGAATGAAGAAAATCTGTAAATGCTATACCTTCTAACTCAGTGGTATCATAGCCTGTAAGCTTGGCTAAATTGGGCGAAATATAGGAGATTCGTCCTTCTAAGTCAATCAGAGAAATAATATCATTAGAATTTTCCACAATGCGCCGGAACTTAATCTCGCTTTCGCTCAAGGCTTTCTCTACTTGCTGACGTGCAGTAATATCCCGAAAGCTCCAAACACGTCCAATAATTTTATCGTCCTGCCATTGAGGTTGAGAATAACGCTCAAAAACACGTCCATCTTTCATCTCTACCAAATCAAAAGCTTCCTGTTCTGGGAATTTATAAAACAGTTCCTTGACTCTGGCAGTAAAAGCTTCAGGATCTCGCGTTTGTTCAGACATAAACTTGAATCGTTCATTGCTTTGAGCAGGTAGCAACAACGATTCTGGAATTGACCACATCTGGATAAACTTTTGATTAAAGACTGCTACATTAAACTCCTGATTTACAACTATAATTCCATCAGCTGTAGATTCAAGTGTCGCTTGCAAAAGAGATAGAGTTTCTGCTTGTTTTTGTTGTGCTAAGTAGCCTTCCGTTTCCCAATGTTTTGCTTGAGTGACATCTCGAATTACTAGTATAGATGACCTGTCGCCTCCTGCAAGTTCGACGCAGTTGCCTGATATTTCTAATATTAAGGAGCGATGTTTTCCGTCACGACATTCATATTCTTCTGTGATTTCATACTCTCCCCTTAACACCCTCATATTTGGATAGGATTCTGGTGCAACTGCTTCACCAGCTAGGTTTAAAAATAACAAGTCACTCAGCTTGGCATTAAGAACGAGAATATGTGATCGGTTAACCAGTTTATCAAAAGCAGTATTGCACCATTGTATTTTGCCATCACTACCAGTCCAGACAATAGCATCAGCGATCGCCCCCAGCGCCACCTCCATCTTGCCCAAAATTGCCCGTAATTGGTTGACTAAACTAGTCAAATGTATGCTCATCGGCAGACTCCCTTCCGGGGAATTAAAAATGAAAAATTAAGAATTAAAAATTGTAACTATTGGGTACAAGTACCCAAAATTAATTAATATTTACTATTTTTGATGAAAAAAGGTCAATTTGTGATTTTTTTGGCAATCTATCTTCTCATTTATTTTAAAGAGGACGCAAAATGGCCATAAATACCCATTCTCCCTGATGTTTCTCTGCCATAATCAAATGCTCGGCTTGAATTTCTAGACCATCTTTGGTGATACCAACTAGATGCAGTGGGTGATTGAGAATAGTAGAATTTTCTGTTGAAAGAAAGCGGGAAAAACCAAGATGGTGCGGGGCATGAAAACCTTCTGGAATAACTACTGTAATAATTTGACCATTAATTTCAGCCATGCTCCAGCCAAAAACAGAGGTAAAGCGATCGTTTACATAAGTGACAAACCCTTGTTCATCTGTAATGACAATTGGCACGTCTGTTTCTTGCTTCATGTCACTGAGGGTTTTCATCGCTGCTTTAGTCATAAAGTTTTGCTATAGTTGTGCAGTTTCTAGAGCAGTATAATCTCCTCCAATAATAGCAACATGCTTGGGTAATATTCTCATCTGAAAGAGTTCTTTTAGAGTAATAGTATCTTCTTTACCAAGTATATTTGGCTTGGAAGATTGTGCGTCTAACACAATCAAAATTTTATCTGCTGTTATTTGCCTTCCGTCAACTTTATAGAACCCATTTGGGATCTTCACAGAGAGGGTAAGATGAGAAATAAATGCCGTACTCCAGCAGCTTAAGCGATAAAGAGTGAGAAATCATTGAACCACTGTTGCCCCAGAAGAAGCAAACCAGACCCCCAAAGTGGACAAAGCGACAAATCTTAGATGGCATTTTTTATCAGCTCAAGAATGGGTGTAACTGGTGCAGCAATCCCAAAACAAACCCTCAGCTACCAACCTTGTAAAATTTTTGATGCTCAGATCGCCGTCATCCTCTTCACTTTCTCCCAAGAGGGGTTAAATTTTTTCAAATGCGATCGCTGATGCACGGATGTGCTATGAACTGAAGCGCTTTTATTGGGGGTCTATGTTAAAACTGCTGTAATTCATGTGCAACAAGCATTTCGGCAGGTATTGAGTTCAAGTTAGAGATTTTGTGAGAAGCTGACCATCCAAAACCAGGCTAAGTTGCCCATTGGCAAGAATGCTAGTTCCTTGGATATAAGCAGCAACTGGGATGGCTTCCCCCAGAGGATGGATCGCAGCGGATTGTTTGCCGATAATGCTATCTACTTCTAAAGCACATCGTTTGTCTAAGTAACGAAATATTAATAAAGGCTTATCCAGCTTGAAAGCATTTAGTGTGTCTGTGCTGTAAGTAGTAATTGAGGTGGGAAGGTGGTTAGGACAAGTCAGCACATCAGTCAATAAGTGGATAGGGACGAGTATTTCTGTTGTTAGATCCTCATCAGCACAACCAAGAAATCCACTGGATCTGCCAGAAGACTGCAATAATAACATGCGTCCCGCTTGAGTTTGGATAATTTGTTCGGACTGCGATAGAAAAATCTGCTCTACAGAATCGGCAATAAATGCATAGACTCTGGAGTTAGCTTGACAGACGATAAGTTGAGCAATTTTTTGATCGAGGGGAATTTGGAGCGAGAAGGCTTTACCATGTCCAGCTTTAGACTTCAATACTATTCTTCCTTGAATAGCTGTTAATTGCTTGCAAACTTCAGTTAATTCTACTCCTAACTCTAAGGCAGCACGATCGCATAAAACAGATGAAACCTCTGGTTCAATTACCAGTTCTTGTAAGATATCCCCTGGTTTTGTCAGGGCGAGTCCTTGGGCTAAAGCTTGTTGATATATTTGAGATAAGTTAAGTCCTGCACCATCATCACAGCCATCAATAATCAGTTGATTTCCCTGCTGGTAAACTTGAATTTCAATAATACCGTTGCTATTTTTACCAAGGTGTTGGCGTGTTTGGGAAGACTCAATACTTTGCTCTAGTAAATAGCAACTTATATGCAACAGGAGAGCATGGAGGCGATCGCTAAATGCCCGCTCAACTTGGATATCGCTAATTTGTAAATGTAGTCTAGCAGACTTATCTTGTAGAGCTTGTAACTGAGACCAAAGCCGATGCAACGGTTCTAACGCTGCTTTTAAAGGAATAGTTGTAACTTTTTTGACTAAATTGGAAGACTGATTAAGCAACTTTTCCTGCTGTATCAGTTCTTGTTTGAGTTGATGATGATTGTTATTCAGCGAATCAACAGTTGATGCTACCTGAGACGCTTCAGCTAAAACAGATTGCAGAGTACTGTATAATTGCTGAGAGCGAGAAGCAGCTAGAGGAGAAAGGGTATCTGAAATTGCTGCTAAACGTCCTGACCATTCCTGTAGATTATCCAGCAGGTGTTGTAATCGTTTAACTTGTCGGAGCAACCGCCCGATCGTATGTTGCTGTTGTTCTTCCTGACAAGCTTGCTGATTATAGTTAATTAATAATGTTGCAATTAGCGCGTTTAGTTGTTCGAGATGCTTAATATTGATGGGTGTAGCGGCTGGAATACTTGTTGCAAGAATGGTAGAAATGGATTCTTGCAAAGAGAGTGGATGGCGATCGCGAACAGATTTAACTAGGGATGCAACAGAAGTATCAGTAGGCAGGGAAAAATCCCCCAACCAAGCATGAAAATCTTCTTCCCCATACTCCTCCGGGTTTGCTAGTTCCCCTACTTTGATGGGAAACTGCCCGGTATCTACGTGAACAAGGCTGCCAGACTGGCGGCTAGTTTCTTCATCTATTAGTAGACTATCGTTGTCTTTAACGATAACTTGCTCCGCAGAAGATTCTACCTCAGCCAAGCGATCGCCAAACTGAATAACTGGTTGATGTTGCTGCGGTTGCTCTATCGATATCTCAAAGTTTGTTTTCTGGGAATCGCCAAACTCTGCTTGTAGACGAGCAACAATGGCAGACATCCGCTCCAGAATTTCTACTTCGTCAATTTGCGAGGCTGTTAAAAATGCCATCAATAGCATCTGTAGGCAATCTAATCCTTCCGACAACAGCGAGGCGATTGGGGCGTTGACAGTTGCCCGATACTGATGCAGCAGCTGAAAAATCTCTTCTAGTGCAGCCGCAACTATGGCAATGGCATCTAGCTCGGCTGCTATGGCAATCGAATGCAGAGAGCGAGCAGCTTCCATGAGAGCCAAAGCTGTACCAGGGTTACTGTCTTTTGTATAGTTAGGCAACTCCTGCTCCAAGAACAGCAACAGATAGATCGCTTCTTCTAGAAAGCGATCGTCGTTCTGCGGTTGGGGGACAAAATCGGTACTCATGAAAACAACTCTCAGTTTCTATGGGTTTGTGACAATTCTATGGCTTCGACATTGATTTGAGGGTACAAGCAGCGATGTCGGCGATCGCTCTGAATTGCTCCTGGATTTGCGCGATTGACTCCAGCCCAGCACTGATTTGTCGATCGCACGGTTCGATAGCAGAAGTAACGTCTGCTGCTGCCACCTGGAGTTCCTGAAACCATTCCTCTATATTTAAAGTGCTGTCGCGGGCTTGACGGGCGAGTATTTCCACCTGTTCGGCAGCAGCTAACAAACCTTGTTCCTGGTCGTTAGCTTTTGTTGCTTCGATGGCTGTATTCAAAGACAAAATCTGAATTTTGCTACTCAAGCCTTCCACAAGGCGAACAAAGCCAGAAGCTTGCTGACAAAATTCACCAAGGTATTGCAGCTGTTTATTAGTAATAGCAACAGTATCTTGAATAGACATTAAATGCTCGTTGGCAAGCTCGGCGATTCTGGCTCCTTCTTGTACAATCTGGCTCACCTGCTGCAATGGCACTAGTAACTGTGAGCGATCGCAGGATTCAAGCTGTTGAGCAGGTGGAGCTACTATTTCAGCCCAGCGCAAGTTAATTGTCAACATCATTCCTACTTGTTGTAGCAAACTGCGCTCTGCTTCCTGCCATTGTCGGGGTTGAAGGCAATGATGAATAACTAAAAAACCCCAAGGCTGTTGTTTGACAATCAAGGGCAAGCAGAGGCTAGCTTGCACCTGAAAGCGTTGCCAAAATTGCTGTTGGCGGGGAGTTAATTCCAATACTTCACTTAGGTTGCCCTGCGAGTTTTGTCCGTCGCCAACACCGGTAGTAACAAACAAATTTATCGGTAGGGATTGGTTGAGCAAGGATGTCCAACCCGCTTGTATAGCTTCAGCGATCGCTCGACTGCGATTATCTTCTTCAAAACGATAAATCAAAACGCGATCGGCGTTGAGAACATCTCGCAGGGCGGTGACTGTAACCTCCAAAAGTGGAGTTTGACCTTTTGCCTGCTGCATTTGCCGATCGATGGCCGCAAGTTGTTCTCGCTGGAGTTGAAAAGCCCCTCGAACATTTTCATCATTGTCACTGGGCGAATCTTTAGCCAAAGCTTGGATAAAAGCTTCGATTTGACTTACCTTCTGCTGCAATTGAGCGACCTTTGGCCCCTTAGCAGATTGAAAGACTGCTTTGATTAGAGCCACATTAGCCAAAATTTCTTCTATCTGGATTTCATTTTCAACAGGCTGGGTTTCAGAATTAGGGTCTAAAGTTGCGATCGTCACAGAAAACTCCTTGGCAGCATCAAGTCAAATAAAAAAGCAGGGGAGCAGGGGAGCAGGGG
>NZ_JADEXU010000332.1 GCF_015206895.1 Nostoc sp. LEGE 12450
TGTTCCCATGTCAAATTGCTACGGTATGCTTTAGTCATTCACTCACAAGGTGCTGGTTTCTACAAATTTCAGCATACGCCTTGTGAGCTTTCTTACAATATCCCTCTACTTTTAAAACATCCTCTAAGTTGTGATACAACACGTTTAATGTGTGACTTTGCCAACTAGGATCGCGCTGTTTTTCCTCTTCTTCCAATTGCAGATCGTTCCGCAGGTTGCCATAATATTCTGCCAACTTACCATGTATGTCAGCCCAACCTTGCGGTGATGAAAGGCGCTTGTGGCGTAACATTTGGGTTTTGACAACATCATGATAGGCCCAGCCATCGGTACGCTCGTTAACAAAAGATGTTTCTTTCAGCCAAGTAAACAGTTCATCAGCTTCTTCTTCTCCTCTCAACTTGGCTATAACATCTCGATTCAAGCACCGAGGAATGGCAGCATCAAGCGCCACTTGTCGCCGTTTGGGATCGTCAATCCATTTTAAAAAGCGTTCTACAGCACTGCTGCTAGGCTCAATTACCTGGTTTGGGTCATTGGGATGAGTATCTGCTAGCATTCCTACTAGCAGGGGTAAGTTTCCAGAAAGGTGTAAAATCACTTCAACAACGCGACTGTCCGTAATGCCTTTCCGAGTTAGATATTGTTGGGCTTCTTCTTCTGTAAACTGTTCCAGAGGGAAACGAACTATCAACCCCTCATAAGGTGCCCAATGATTTTTATCTAATTCATCCCGACCGGCAATCGTTATCAATATATTGAGAGATACTTCACCGTGGCGACCCTCCAAAATTTCCCGTAGCCAGTTATCTAGAAATTCCCCCGTGCGTTCATAGGTATCAAAAAACAAAACAACACCAGTTTCTTTTGCAATTTTAAAAATATCTTGCAAAAATAGCGGGGTCAGCACTTCTTCAGGTTCTTGAACTAAGCGCACCTCGTCTTTATTTGTTATTTTTTTTGCAACATAAGAAGCCCATTCTCCGGCTTGGGTAGCGAAAGCATCCTCATCTACAAAGTCAAATACAGCACCACCAACGGGAACTCGACGCGCTAAACGTACACCAGTTTTTACCATAGTTTTCCCTACAAAAGCCGAAAAGCCTTGAGGAGCTTCTGGATCAGTTTCTAATTCTTGGCGCTTTTGACGGTAAACTTTGTAGCGTTCTGTAAAATGCGTCAGTTTATGACCTTGCCGTTCTAACTCTTCAGCTAGACGACCCATGACTTCTGGTATAGTTTTTTCAGCTTCATCAATGTAAGCCGAAATGATTTTTGCTTCATCAGCAATTTTACGAAACTGTCGCAGCAGGGTGCTTTTACCAACTCCACCTTGACCCCAAACGTTATACAGAAAACGACGGCGATCGTCTTCTGGGAGTAATGCTAAATTTTGACGAAATTGGTTTACTTGGTCTTCACGACCCACAAAACCTGATTGCTGGCGCTGCTTAAGAATATCTTGTAGACTCTTGGGCTTGTTTTGTGGGTTCATTACAAGATTCAATTTTGAGGTGCTAGTGTTTACAAAATAACTACTAAATATACAAGGTGCATTTCGGAATTTATCAAACTTTTTCTAGGTAATTTTTATGCGTTGACCTTCTGAGGCTCGACGTTGACCTTCTGAGGCTCGACGTTGACCTTCTGAGGCTCGACGTTGACCTTCTGAGGCTCGACGTTGACCTTCTGAGGCTCAAAAATGCCCTGGCCACTAGAAGTCGTGGCTACACAGACAAAACCCGCCCTTCTCTACGAGACGCTGCGCGAACGACAAGCTCAGTGACCACCTGCGCGGGTTTCAAAAATCTTTGGATACAAGATGCAAAAAGGGCATAACAATGTTATGCCCCTACAAATGATGTGTATTTTACCAAGTTGACAACTGGTATAATTATCTATTACAAGCTTTAGCTAACTGAGGCTTCGGATTGCTTTTTCTTAGAACGGCGGTTAAACCTGCGTCCCATCTCATCAATTACTGCATCTAAACCTGCGACATCACCGCTAGCTTTGGCATAGCTATAAACTGCTAATGCTGCTGCATACGCTTCGCTAGCAGCAGTTATACAGGTATCATCCACCAATTCTTGCAGTTGCGTTAGAGACAACAGCACCGGATACAAGTCCTCATATATTTCCAAGTCCCGGCGCATCTCTTCTAAATCAAAGTAACGAGGCAAAAAGTTAGGATTCTGTGTCGCCACTTCTAAGGCTTTGCTAACAAAAGCCCGACTTTTATCTCCCATCTTCAGCATCGTTCGCCGGTCTTCAGGGGTCAAATCAACCAAAAACGGTAACTTTTCTCTAATTGTAGCGATCGCCTGCATGACTGCTTCTTTATCTGCTGGGGATAGGCTGGCACTGATGCGATTCTCTGCCATTTTTAATACTCCTTCAGGGTACTTAATTTCAGTATTCCCAAAGTTATATAGCTTTGCCTCAAATTTAAAATTAACAATTAAATACTACATAGAATCGAGCCGATGACGTAATTGGCTACTAAAAGCATCAATTACTGTGACGACAACCAAAAGCACTAACATCATGGTTGTTGCTTTGGTGTACTCAAACCCATCGATGTAACTTTTTAACTGAAAGCCAATACCACCTGCACCAACTACACCCAAGACTGAAGCAGCACGGATGTTGTATTCAAACATCCAAAAGGTGTAACCCAATCCCAGAGGTAGCACTTGCGGGAGAATGCCGTATTGAGCAATCTGTAGTTTGGAGGCTCCGATAACTTCCAACGATTCAAGAGAACGCGGATCAACCGCTTCAATTGCCTGCTGATAAAATTTAGCAAGGTAGCCGATGGTGTAGATTCCCAAAGCTAAAGTTCCTGCTGGTGCGCCTAAGCCAGTGGCGGCAACAAAAATTAGCCCCAGAATAATTGAGGGGACAGAACGTACAGTATTTTGCAGTAAATTAGCTAGCGATCGCAACCACCCAGGCGCAACGTTGCTGGCGCTAGCTATAGCAATCGGTACAGAAAGAATTGCTCCAATGGTAGTTCCCCATAAAGACATCTGTACAGTTTCAATTAATGCCTTAACTGCAATATCTAAAACTTTCCAATCGGGAGGAAATAACCGAGTAATAAAATCGGTGATGTATGGCCAGCTAGAACTTAGCAGTTCAAAATCGAGTTTGAGTCCTCGCAAAGCCCAACCATAAACTACCACAACAATTAATGAGATGAGTAGAGAACTCAGCCAAGGGTAGAAGCGTAAGCGTTTTGACTTAAAAAAGTAACTCATATTGTATTGAAGAAGAATTCAGGAGTCAGAATCCAGGAGTCAGAATGAATTTTGAATTCTGGCGACTGACGCATGTATTCTGT
>NZ_JADEXU010000333.1 GCF_015206895.1 Nostoc sp. LEGE 12450
AATTCACCCAACATCATTGCTAACTGTGCAGCTTCGTGCGATGGAGCTAATGTATGTGGTGGTTCTTGCTGTAATACTTGCTCTACTTGGGTTGAGAGCATCACTTTCATCAAAGTTCTGTTAGCCCAGATGCGGAACTCGACAGAAACCCACTGAGCTAAATCAATTGCGATTTCTGGATAAATCCAAGTACCTTGAGAACTGCCATAGCCATCAACTTCGATGACAAGAGACGATATCGGGATTCCGATGTCGTTTGAAAGTGCTGTCCAGTAAGCTTTTGTGGACTTCCTTTCTTTGTAATGCCCCCAAGACTTATTATTTGCATGGCACATCTGAGTTGCATTTACGTAGCCTTTGGGTATGCTGTATTTGCCTAGCTGCCCAACTTCTGGCATTTGGCTAATATCTGAGTCACGCCATTTGTGTATCAACATAATTAACTCCCTGGTTATTGCTCAAACAGTGAAAAAAGAGGAATTGCAATCTAAGAAACTCAAACATTTACCCGCACCAAACTTTTTTCACCAACTAATGAGAAACGATTCGATATAGTTGGTGTCTTAATTAACGTTGGCGACATTAATTCAACCATGTAAAACCAAGAATCATGCACCAGCGCAATCCCCAAAATCAGCCGTTGCTTTGTTCCTTTATCGTGAGAACAGAGCATGACTCTTTCGCCCAGAACAAAAACAGGTTTTTGCACAGTGATGCTTTCTAACTCTCCAGTCCCGATGATTTGGTTTTGTGTGGCGTGGAGTATTTCATTACGGCAGTCAATTGAATAAATCCAGCACTCATGCTTCCATTGCATACCGCAGCAATAACCAAATGTTCTGTTGGTTCGCAGGTAAACTCTCTCCAGTAAATTCACCTCAACGGATGGAATTGTTTGTCCCCAAGGTGGGGAAAGATACCAACTTGTTTGAAGTGCATTAATGTGGTCAATCATGCTTTTCTTCCCAATAAATAATTAATGGCTTCGGTATCAAGAGCAGCAATACGTTTTTTAATTGATTGGGGTGGGTTATCAAAAAACTGTTTTAGATGCCATCTCCGAATTTGGTAATGTCTAGCAGAGCGTTTTGTTGCTTTGAGCCATCCTCGCTTTACCCATCTGCAAACAGTTGAGAAATTCAATTGAAGAACTTGAGCAATTTCTTTACAAGAATAGTTGTCAAGGGTGGGACGGGCTGAATAACCTAAGCTATTTAACTTCAGATAAATTGCAACTGGTGTGCGTTGATATCCTCGTCTTTTTAGGATTGAAGCTATTTGTTTGACTGTATAGACTTCAGCTTTCACCTCAATAATTGCGAGTTCTTCATCAGTCCATTTGATACTCATCTTTAGCATTAGCTTGTTTTTGGACAATCCGAGCGTTGATTGATTCAAAGTCAACTTGAAAGATGTTCATATCTGTGACCATTTCCCCGGTGTTGTAGCGGTCTACTATGTGCTGCTTAATTGCGGATTGGTTCAGCCCATCAGGGATATCAATGTGTGCTTCACTGATGATTTTTTCAACAACTGTAACAATGACTCTCATGGGTAATTCCTGTTTGGTAATTTGAATAAATGAGAAGCCAAAATTATTCTGACTTCCGACTTCTAAATTCCGGTTCAGCCTGCCCCAGTCTTTGCTGTTTGCAACTGCTGCATCCATGCGTTGATTGCAGTTAACTCATCAGCACCATTAGCAACAGCATCAACAACTAGTTTTTGATAAGAAGATTCAGCATGATTGGGATGGTCAGACTTGCCTGCTGCCCAAGCTAAACACATGGTTTTTACCAGTTCATTAATCTTGGTAATATGAAGTAGACTTGGGCGATCAACATCCTGAAATTGCAACCACTCTCTGACTAAATCAAGCGGATAATCAAGAACCTATCCCACTAATAATATTTTGTGAATCCAGATGTGGATGGTAGCAAGGTCAATAAATGCGTCAAAATAAACCTTTCGACGCTCCCATCTCACGACGAGACGACGGTATTTGCCTTGATACCAAGCGAAACACCGCTCCTGCTGAAATCTAGAAACAGAAATTTTGATGGGTCTTCCTCTGTTTTTCCTGGTTTTCCAAACACGCTTTGGCCATTGAGGGCGAATACCTCGTTTGCGTAGGGCAGCACGTTTTTCTTTGGAGTCATAACCTTTATCAGCAGCAAGCACCTTGAGACGTTTACGAGGTCTGCCACGTTTTAATGTTTTGAGCTTTACACGATCAAGCAAAGGCAGTACTTGGTCTCGTTCGCTGCCGTTGGCTGCCGTAGTGCAATTAGCTAAAGGCATTCCGTTACCCTCTGTCAACGTATGAATGAGAATACCCTTGCCTTTGCCACCACGAGCTACATCTTCACCGCCTCCCTTGCCAGGGGGAAAAAGACCCGTCCACCGCGCCAAAGTTCCAGTTTATCAGTCCTTTATCATCAGCGATCGCTAAGATGCGTGCTTGTAAATGCTCAAATGTTCCGTCTTCATTCCATCGTTTTAACCAGCGATGAGCTGCACTCTTCGATGCCCAAATTTCGCCACGTGGTAGATCACACCACCTGCAACCACTGATCAGAATGTACAGCAGGCTATTCAAAACATACCGAAATGGAACATGAGGCATTCCCCGACCACGCTCCTGCTGAAGAGGGAAAATATCCTCAAATAACTTCCATTCCAGGTCACTCAATCCTTCAAAACGTCCAGCCATCTACCCCTCCTTGTTGAGAAGTAAATTACCATACTTTTATATTAGTGGGATAGGTTCAAGTAAAGTGCGAATATTTTTAACTCGCAAGTCTTGAGGATGTACTGGTTGAGGAACTACGCTGAGTTTTGCTGGAGCTACTGGGGTTTCTGCTATAGATGGGATAGTTGAGGATGTGCCACCTAAGCGGGATTGAATATTATGAATGATGGTTGCCCAATCAGCATTTTTATTCCATTTTTTTTCAATTCTGCTTTTAGTTACTGCATCATAAAGATTACAGAAAACGGTATTTTGTTCACCAGCATTAGCAGCAATAATCAGTGGCTTAGAAAAATCCTGTACACCTGATGCAGCCAAGAGAAAGCTTTTGGTGAAGTTTGTTTCAACACCACTTCTGATGACATAAACTTCATCAGCACTCACTACAATATCGAGCTTCAGATTGTCCTTGCCTTTGAACTCTTTAGTTGTAAATCGCAGTTCAGACAGATAACCAGTTAATGCTCTTTGGGAAACAGGGATGGTTTTATCCCGTTCAATATCGTAGTAATACCACAGGTAAGATTCTCCACCTAACTCAGCGTTTTTGACATATAAATAGATGGGTTC
>NZ_JADEXU010000334.1 GCF_015206895.1 Nostoc sp. LEGE 12450
CCCCTGCCCCTTTCCCTTTTTCCCCACTTACAAACTGACAATCCCACGCTTAACAGCAGTAATTACGGCTTGTGTGCGATCGCTCACTCCCAATTTGCTCAAAATCCGATTTACATGGGATTTGACGGTACTTTCACCAATAATCAAAGCAGTCCCAATTTCTTGATTACCCATTCCTTGTGCCATCAAACGCAGCACTTCCAACTCTCGTTCACTGAGTTCTGGATTGCTCATTCGCTGCAATAATTTTGCGCCCACTTCTGGCAGAATGTATTTCTGACCATTATGAATGGCGCGAATCGCATTCAAAAGCTCGCCAAGTTTAGAATCCTTAAGCAGATAGCCTTGAGCGCCTGCCTGTAAACCGCGATAGATATCTTCATCGCCATCGTAGGTTGTGAGTACCACGATTCGAGCCTGCTTAAATTCAGCACAAATCGCCATAATGGCTTCAACACCTCCCATTTTGGGCATTCGTAAATCCATTAGCGTGACATCAGGTTGGTATTCTCGAAACGCGTCGATCGCCTGTTGCCCATCTTCAGCTTGAGCAATCACGCTCATTTCTGGATCGCGGTTAATGATGGTTGCTAGCCCCTTTCTGGCTATGGCATGGTCGTCAAGAATCAGCACCCGAATCGTAGTGGATTGGCTCATTGTAATTTTCACACTCGATTGATGGTGACAATAATTTCTGTTCCCTGTCCCGGTTGGCTTTGAATCAATAGTTGTGCACCAATGTGCTCTGCCCGTTCGCTCATTCCTAATAAGCCAAACCCACCGCTCAAAGGAGTGCTACCTACTCCAAAGCCCCTGCCATCGTCTTTAACCCGTAATATACACTGTGTTTCGTTGTACACTAACTCAACCCGAATTTCGCCAGCGCTTGCGTATTTAATCGCATTGGTTAATGCTTCCTGCCCAATTCTGAGTAAGTTATTCTCCACTTCGGTTGATAAGGAATAGGCTATACCCTGAGTTTTGCAAATCAGAGCCGTGTCGGTCGTTGCTCGCATTTGAGCCACAATACGATGCAAGGCACTCTCTAAATTACCTTCTTCTAGTAGCTGCGGACGGAGTGCTGATACTGATCGCCGTGCCCCTGCTAGCCCAGCGCGTGCTAGTTCCTCAATCATTTCCAGATGTACTTGGGTTGCTTCCGGGTCATCCGCCAGCACTTGTGTTGCAGCTCCAACCTGAAGCAGAATACCTGTGAAAGATTGAGCTAGTGTATCATGAATTTCTCGCGCCATCCGGTTGCGTTCTTCCAGAATGGAGGCTTGCTCAGCTCGTTTGCGTTCACGCAGTGCAGCGTTTCGCTGTTCGCTAATATCCAGAATTACCCCCAACATTTGCACTGGCTGTCCGGCTTGGTTATAAATGCCTCGACCTCTGCCAACTAGCCAGTGAATACTATTATCTGGGTAAATCACTCGGTATTCAGCTTCAAAATCAGTATGATTTTCTAGAGCTGCTGTAATAGCTTGTTCAACCCAATGAATATCTTCTGGATAAACGCGATCGCGCCATGCCTGATAGCTGCTCTCAACCTCACCGGGAACTAACCCCAGCAGTCGAGCATGATTGTCGTTCCAATTTACTGTGTTCTCCGTGATATTCCAGTTCCAACTACCGATGTACGTGAAGTCCATTGTCAGCCTGCGTTGCTCTTCACTCTGTCGCAAGGCATTCTCCACTCGTTGGCGCTCTTCAATCTCCTGCAAAAGGAGCAAAGTCCGCTCAGTGATTTGCTGTTCTAACGTTTGGTTGTAGTCAGCTAAGAGTTTCTCTGCTTGTTTGCGCTCAGTGATATCTTGAAAGGCTGCGATCGCATAAACTACATTGCCCTGTTCGTCAAAGACTGGAGTTCCCCATGCCTCAGATGGAATAGTTGCGTTGTTTTGGCGAATATCTATATCGTCAGTCCTGGTGCGTTCGCCACTCAACGCCCGGACGATTGGCAGTCTCTCTGATGGATAGATTTGATCCGTTCCCGTCACATAGAATTGATAAATCTCTGATATTTGCTCCGGTGTCGCGGCAGGATCAACGCCTTTACCCATAAGCTCAATTCCCCGCTGATTGACATAGTAAGGGCGACCTGTCGCGTCAATAATGCCAATTCCCACTGGAATCGCTTCTAAAAACTGAGTCATCTGACTTTCGCTAGCGCGGAGCTTTGAGTAGAGTTTGGCATTTTCGATCGCGATCGCTGCCTGAGTAGATAGAAGATTCAAAAGTTGCGTTCGCGTAGCGTCTCCTTTGGAGACTCGCTCCGGTGTAAATGCCCCAGTTGCCAACTGATTTTCTAAATACAACACACCGATGAGCTTGCTTTGATTGAGCAGAGGTAAACAAAAGACTGATTGAGTCTGGTGGTGTTGAATATAGGGATCATTGATAAAATTACCTTCACGATTAGCATCATTGAGAATAACCGACTTATGAGTCCGAATCACATAATGAACGATCGATTCAGGTAAACGATTTGCGAGCGGAGTCGATTGCAGCACTTGGGTTGCACAGACCTGTGCACCCTCAATGAGTTCACAGGTCGCTTCGATCATCCATTCTCCTGCGTTTTCTAAAAGCAGACAACCAGTTTGTGCTCCAGCATTTTCAATTAAAATCTGCATGAGAGAACTGAGCAATCGCTCCAATTCAATTTCACTCGAAATTGCTTGAGCTGCTTTCATCACCGTCGCTAAATCGAGAGCAGTATGTAAGGTATTTGAGATGGTTTCACCAGTTATGGTGCGAACTGGTGTAGAAACTACGTTGGACGACTGAGAAAATAGCTGTGGATAGCGAGTTTCTAAATCTTTGACTTTCGCAGTTGCTCCCCACCGTTCATAACAGTAGTGAGCTTCTTTCATGTAGGTTTGGGCGATCTTTTGCCGACCTCGCACCAGATAATGTTTAGCAGCTAACTCATAGGCTAACGCCTCTTCCTGGATATATTCATTTTCCCTGGCTCCTTGAATTGCTTGTTCATAAAATTCCTCTGCTTCAAACCACTGACTCAGAACTCGTGCAATCTCTGCTTGCACCAGATGATATTTATGCAAACAATTCATTGGCGCATACTGTGCCCATTGCTTCATTTTCTCCTGACTAACCGTAACTTTTTTGAGGAGTTCCTCCTGCACTTGAATGCCGCTTTCAGAATATATGGCGAGTCTTGCCAGTCTTGGGGGGCTACAAAAAGGGCTAGGATGCAGATAAAATAAGCCTCATGGCTCTCTCCCCTTGTTGATAATACTTCCGCTTATTAGGAGCTAATGTCATTAACTCAGCCACCAATTCATAAGAATTT
>NZ_JADEXU010000335.1 GCF_015206895.1 Nostoc sp. LEGE 12450
AATATTATTTCTGGCACCGAGCTATTTTTGCGTAGGGCGACCCCTAAACTATCGTTGCCGCAACAGCGTTTCACCTCTGAGTTCGGGAAGGGATCAGTGTGGTTCCACCGCGCAATAGACACCAGAAAAGATTGTTGGGTCAGAAGACCCTGAAGACTGCACAGAAACGCGAAACCAAATGAGTTTTGAGGTCAAGCCCTCGGTCTGTTAGCACGGCTCGGCTACATACATTACTGCACTTCCACCTACCGCCTAAGAACGGGTGTTCTTCCCGTGACCTTACCCACTTACGTGGTGAGAGCACTCATCTTGAGGTGGGCTTCCCACTTAGATGCTTTCAGCGGTTATCCGCTCCGCACTTGGCTACCCAGCGTTTACCGTTGGCACGATAACTGGTACACCAGCGGTGCGTTCCTCCCGGTCCTCTCGTACTAAGGAGGACTCCTCTCAATGCTCTTACGCCTGCACCGGATATGGACCGAACTGTCTCACGACGTTCTGAACCCAGCTCACGTACCGCTTTAATGGGCGAACAGCCCAACCCTTGGGACGTACTTCCGCCCCAGGTTGCGATGAGCCGACATCGAGGTGCCAAACCTCCCCGTCGATGTGGACTCTTGGGGGAGATCAGCCTGTTATCCCTAGAGTAACTTTTATCCGTTGAGCGACGGCCATTCCACTCTGCGCCGTCGGATCACTAAGGCCTACTTTCGTACCTGCTCGACTTGTCAGTCTTGCAGTCAAGCTCCCTTTATGCCTTTACACTCGCCGCACGGTTTCCAAGCGTGCTGAGGGAACCTTTGCGCGCCTCCGTTACCTTTTAGGAGGCGACCGCCCCAGTCAAACTGCCCACCTGAAACTGTTCCCTGACCGGATAACGGTCATGGGTTAGAATTCTAGCTTCGCCAGAGTGGTATCTCACCGTTGGCTCCATACTCCCCACAAGGAATACTTCATCGCCTCCCACCTATCCTGCGCAAGCCAAGCCCGAACACAATTCCAGGCTACAGTAAAGCTTCATAGGGTCTTTCTGTCCAGGTGCAGGCAGTCCGTATCTTCACAGACATTCCTATTTCGCCGAGTCTCTCTCTGAGACACCATCCAGATCGTTACGCCTTTCGTGCGGGTCGGAACTTACCCGACAAGGAATTTCGCTACCTTAGGACCGTTATAGTTACGGCCGCCGTTCACCGGGGCTTCGGTCGCTAGCTTCAAGGTTTCCCCCTGACCAACTTCCTTAACCTTCCGGCACTGGGCAGGCGTCAGCCCCCATACTGCGTCTTAATGACTTTGCGGAGACCTGTGTTTTTGGTAAACAGTCGCCTGGATCTCTTCACTGCGACCCACGTCTTAGGTGGGCACCCCTTCTTCCGAAGTTACGGGGCCATTTTGCCGAGTTCCTTAGAGAGAGTTATCTCGCGCCCCTTGGTATTCTCAACCTCCCTACCTGTGTCGGTTTCGGGTACAGGTAACTGTAAGTTAACGTGTTTAGAGCTTTTCTTGGAAGCTAGACTATGCCACTTCCCCACCGTAGTGGGTCGTACTCACGCCTCAACTCGAAACGTTTTCGCCGTCTCTCAACATCTTGACGCTTGAACCGGTAACCAACATCCGGCTGACAATTATCTTCTCCGTCCCTCTGCACAACCTACAATCAGTACGGGAATTTTAACCCGTTGTCCATCGACTACGCCGTTCGGCCTCGCCTTAGGCCCTGACTAACCCTCCGGGGACGAACCTGGCGGAGGAAACCTTAGGGTTTCGGGGCATTGGATTCTCACCAATGTTTGCGCTACTCAAGCCGACATTCTCACTTCCGTTTCGTCCACAGCTGCTTGCCGCTACTGCTTCTACCTACGACGGAACGCTCCCCTACCGATTAATCGTTTATTATTAATCCCACAGCTTCGGTACATCGCTTAGCCCCGTTCATTTTCGGCGCGAGAGCGCTTGACTAGTGAGCTATTACGCACTCTTTCAAGGGTGGCTGCTTCTAGGCAAACCTCCTAGTTGTCTGTGCACTCTCACCTCCTTTATCACTTAGCGATGATTTGGGGACCTTAGCTGGTGGTCTGGGCTGTTTCCCTCTTGACAATGAAGCTTATCCCCCACTGTCTCACTGGCAATGTGTGCTCTGGGTATTCAGAGTTTGTCTCGATTTGGTACCGGTCTCCCAGCCCGCACCGAAACAGTGCTTTACCCCCCAGATATAATCATTACCGCTGCGCCTAAACACATTTCGGGGAGAACCAGCTAGCTCCTGGTTCGATTGGCATTTCACCCCTAACCACAACTCATCCGCTGATTTTTCAACATCAGTCGGTGCGGACCTCCACTTGGTGTTACCCAAGCTTCATCCTGGCCATGGTTAGATCACCAGGGTTCGGGTCTATAAACACTGATTATCGCCCTTTTCAGACTCGGTTTCCCTTTGGCTCCAGCATTCTCGCTTTAACCTACCAGTGCCTATAAGTCGCCGGCTCATTCTTCAACAGGCACGCGGTCAGACTTTTAAATAGTCCTCCCACTGCTTGTAAGCTAACGGTTTCATGTTCTATTTCACTCCCCTTCCGGGGTTCTTTTCACCTTTCCCTCGCGGTACTGGTTCACTATCGGTCACACAGTAGTATTTAGCCTTACGAGGTGGTCCTCGCTGATTCACATGGGATTCCTCGTGCCCCATGCTACTCGGGATTCAGCTACTATCCTTGAGTTTTCAACTACAGGACTTTCACCTTCTTTGGTGCAGTATTTAGCTGCTTCGTTTAACCGCCAGATTCGATATTGCTGTCCCACTACCCCAATCGGTAAACCAATTGGTTTAGGCTCTTCCCCTTTCGCTCACCACTACTTAGGGAATCTCTGTTTTGATTTCTCTTCCTCCAGCTACTAAGATGTTTCAATTCGCTGGGTTGGCTCTCTCCTGCCTATATATTCAGCAGGTAGTATATAGGGTTGCCCCATTCGGAAATCTCCGGCTCAATGTTTGCTTCCAACTCCCCGGAGCATATCGTCGGTAACCACGTCCTTCATCGCCTCTGTGTGCCTAGGTATCCACCGTTAGCCCTTATTAGCTTGACCACTCAATTCATTTGGTGTTTCACAATTTGCATTCACAAAAACAAATAGTTAGTTCTGCTTACCTCGTCACTTCGCACTGATTTTACTCAGCACTCACAACTTGGCACTCAGCACTAAGAATGTCTGTGTCTGCCTGCTAATTTCGCGTTTCTATGCAGTTTTCAAGGTTCTGGCTGAGATACAACTCAGCAGTCTGACTTCAATTAAGTCATGTTGCTGAACTCTCA